>CALLVF010000040.1 GCA_938010745.1 uncultured Patescibacteria group bacterium
TATAAAAAAGAGTCAAATCTAAAAAAAATCTTAGCAGAAATATTGGAAATTAGCGATTTAAATAACCAATTTCAACTTTCAGCAAAATTTGATTCTTTGGGCACCTATGAACCAGAGTTTTACTTGGCTGATAGTAGAGTAGCTAATTTAAAAAGCTTTTTTAGAAAATATAATTCACCACTATATAACTATGCTGAGTTAATAGTTGAAATCTCTGATAAATATCATTTTGATTATCGTCTTCTGCCGGCAATTGCCATGCAAGAATCAAATCTTTGCCGTTTTATTCCAGAAGGATCATATAATTGCTGGGGGTGGGGGATATATGGAAACAAAGTAACAAAATTTTCATCCTATGAGGAGGCGATTGAAACTGTGGCAAAAGGAATAAAAGAAAACTATCTTGATAAAGGTTTAGTCACTGCCTCAAAAATAATGAAAAAATATACTCCTTCATCAAATGGTAGTTGGGCTCATGGCGTCAATACTTTTTTAAGAGCTCTTGAGTAGTTTTATCTAAACAATAGATCTTAAATTATTACTGGTTGACTTAAGTATTTATTGCACTGATCTTGATGCTTGCAGCTCTTGAGATAAGGAGTATTGTGTGCCTTGTTTTTTTGAACGGGCAAGAAATAAGGAACCTCTTTTTTTCTTTCTTGAAATTAAAGCTTGAAGCCAGGTTTTTGATTCGCCAATTTTTGATTTTAATGATTGAAGAACCCTTAAAACAATCTCTAAAAAGCGAACATGATAAATACCGGGTTTTTCCGTTACTTGCTCAACTGTTATTTTTTCTACATCTGCCACTTGTTGCAAAAGTGTCGCATCAGCTTTCTTAATTGCCTGAATCTCTTTTTTAATTAATTCAGTTAATTCTTTAATCTGCTTTTTTAACAACTCTCTCTCGTAATATAACTGGTAACTAAAAAGGTTAAACTCTTTTTTTTGTTGCGTAGATTTTTTTTCAGAATTATAACCACCATATTTTTTTCTTTCGTTATTATCTAAAATTTGATCACGTGAAGAAGTAAATGAAGAAAATGACTCGATCCAATTCTCGAAAATATCATTGGGCGGTTTTTTTGGAGTTGTAGTTTTCTGATTCATTGTTTGATTTTACTATAGGTTAATTAAAAAATCAAGTGTTTTTTGTTTGCGTAAGATTGACGCATAAAAATAAGCGTTTTTTTGAGCCTCCATCTTTTCTTTTTCATCAGTAATACTGCTAAATAGCTTGTCTAAATCTTCTTTCTCAACTTGAATATTCTCTTTTTCCGCTATCTCAACTAATATGAATTCTAATTTGTAGGTTTCCTCAATTTCTTCAGTCATTTTCTTCCTAAGTTCTGCCATGGTTGTCTTTTTTGACTTAAGATATCCTTCAACTGTTAAACCAATTTTTTTAATATCATCAAGCAACTGGGTAAGTCTTCGATCAAGCTCTTCTTGAATAACTAAATCGGAAAGTTCAAATTTTGTTTGTTTTAAAAGCTCAGTCAAAATTTTATTTAATATTTCCTGGTTTTCTTCTTCTTTATTTTTATTGACGTCTTTTGGATTATCTTTTCCTGGTAACCAAATATCAGCTTTCTTTTGCTGGTTTTTTATTTCTCTAATCAATTCTTTGTAAGAAGGAAGAAAAACCTTTGGTTTTTCAGCAATGGTAATTTTAATTTCCCAATCTTCACCTTCTTTAGCTTTAATTAACTCAATTTTTGGAAGAATTATTGGAGAAAAATGTTCCTTTTTAATAATCTCTTGGTATATGGAAGTTAAAAGTGAGTTAATTAATTGTTCATAAACTGAATGTTTATCAATGTGTTTTTTTGCTATCTCTTTTGGTACTTTTCCTTTTCTAAAACCAGCTATCTCTAAATTTTGATGAAGTTTATCAAATGCTTTTTCTTCCTCTTTTTTAATATCTTCTTTAGGGATGAGCACAACAATTTCAACGGTATTTTTGGGATGGTGAGTTACTTTATAAGTATACATGTCTTATAATTTTACTGAATTTTTTTCTAAAAACAACTTGATTTTATTTTCCTCATTTTTGAACTCACTCATAAACCAATCAATCCTTGACGCCCAAGTTGGACTTTCAGAGTAAATAATCCCAATTGACCAAATATTGCTGGCTCCCTGATTAATATAATTATTCTTTAAACCAAAAGCAACTTTATCTATTGCTTCAGCCCAACTTGAAAAAATAATCCTACCCCCACCCCAACCAAAAGGATTGTAAGAGTTAGGATAAACAAAAAGACCAAAAGAAGACTCTAAACCGGCAATTGAAGGAAGAAGATAACAGTCAAAATTATATGTGACACAGGCCAAAATAAAATTATCTACTTCCTCAATTAAGGGTGATTTATATCTTTCTAGAACTGATCTAATTGCCCATTTTTTTAAATATAGATTTTTTGAGGTTAAATTTTCTTCTTTTCCTTTAAAATGATTTCTAAATTTAGCAGACTCTCCAGCGCTATCTTTGGCTAACAATGAATTAGCTCTTGCCAAAAAAAGTCCCGTAATTAAAATAAGTAGGATTATTTTTTGTTTTAATTTGTACTTCATTAAAAAAATTTAAAAAAATCCTAAAGCTTTTTTCCTACTGGAAAAAAACCTTAGGATCTGTTGATATTATAGCAAAAAACTATAGGTAATTCAATACATAAATTAACAGATATTTCTTTACACTTATTTATCAATTAGAATTATTTTTAGAGAAATTAGCTAGTTAAAAAATACAAAGGCAATATAATTTAAGTTAGCTATAATATAGGAATGAAAAAAACATTTTTTTCAGAAAGTTTTGGTTGCCGTGTTAATGAAGCAGAGCGGCAAGAGTTAAACCGACAACTTTTAAAAAAAAATTATCAATTTACTGACAAAAATCCATATTTTTATATCATAAACACCTGCTCTGTCACTCACAAAGCCGAAAGAGAGGCGCGGAATCGACTCTATCAAATTAAACGAAAATTCCCTTCCTCAAAAATTATTATTACTGGTTGTGCTGCCACTTATTGGAAAAAAAATAATCAAGATAAAAAACTTGGCGCAGATCTTGTTGTTGATAATCTTAATAAAGAGTTTTTAGTTAAGATTATCGAAAAAAGATTCATTAAAGAGACTGATAATAATCATTCTGATATCGTTTCTTCAAATCAAACCTTTGGAAAATTCCTTGATTCAGGGAGAGTTTTGATTAAAATACAAGATGGTTGTCAAAGATTTTGTACTTTTTGTATTGTTCCATATTTGCGAGGAAGACCTAAATCTTTAAAAACAGCTGATATTATTGAAAAAATTAAAAAATATACTGGAAAAGTCAGTGAGGTAATTTTAACAGCTATAAATACAGAAGCCTTTGGTTTTGATACCGGTGAAAAATTTACAGATCTTTTAAAAAGTACAATTGATCAAACCGTTGTTCCCAGAATAAGTCTTGGATCAATTCATCCATGGAGTATTAACGAAGAGTTCTTTAAGTTTTATCAAGACTACATTGGTAAAAAACGCCTTGTTGATTTTTTTCATATTCCAATTCAATCAGGTTCAGACAAAATTTTGCAAATAATGAAAAGAGGATACACTAAATCTGAGATAGTAGAAAAAATAAACTTAATAAAAAAAATTAATCCATATGCGCTTGTTGGAACTGACATTATTGTTGGCTTTCTTGAAGAAACTGATGAAGATTTTCAAAACACTTATGATTTTTTAAAAAAAACACCCATTGATAAATTTCATGTTTTTCGCTTTTCCATAAGAAATAATACTGCCTCTTATTTTATGGCAAAAAGGCTAAATAAAGTTGCCGATAGTGTTAAAAAACAAAGAGCTAAAGCTTTAATATTATTAGGCAAACAAAAATACGAACAATTTTTGAAACTTCATTTAGAAAAAGTTTTTAGTTGTCTTATTCTTAATAAAAAAATTGACAACTTTAAAGAAGGACTTTTAAGCAACCAAGTGCCAATTTTAATTGCAGATGATAAACTTATGCCTGGTGAAATAAAAAATATTAAAATTACAGAATTTAAAAAAGGGAAACTTTTTGGTAAAATTGTTTAATTGGTAAAATAGGTTAAAAGGATCCTTAGCTCAATGGTTAGAGCGTTCGCTTGACGTGCGAAAGGTTGGAGGTTCGAGTCCTCCAGGATCCACACTTTAATCAAAAAGATTTTCACTTGACAAAAAACTATTAACTTTAAAATAAATTTTCTATGCTTAATCAAAATGGTTTAAAAGAACTCAAAAATTTTTTGCCACCAAACTGATTTTAAAAGAAAAGTCAGAATAGATTATTTTAAAATCATTTCCAAAAAAAGATGTTAGAAGCATTGTAAAAAATTTAACTGAAACTTTAGTCCCTTACACTAAAAAAGTCGATTGTCTTATTGGTAAAATTACTAGTCAAAGAAAAGCGATTAACAATTATTAAGATCGAATTGAAAATTAGAAATAAAAGTTTATACAAACACATCTTAAATGGAAACGATAAATCTTGATAATCTGCGCCATTCTTGCTCACATCTTTTAGCGGCAGCAGTCTTGCATTTTTGGCCTGAAGCAAAAATTACTATTGGCCCTCCTATTGAAAACGGATTTTACTATGATATCGATTTTGGCGAGGTAAAAATTACAGAAAAAGATTTGCCCAAAATCGAAAAAAAAATGCATGAATTGGTTGCTAATTGGCAAACATTTGAAAAGATAGAGCTAACTAAAGATCAAGCAATTAAATATTGGAGTAATAACCCTTATAAATTAGAGCTTATTGAGGAAATAGTTAAAAAAGGAGAAAAAATTACTGCTTACAAATCAGGCAACTTCATTGATCTTTGTAGAGGAGGACATGTTGATAATCCAAATAAACATTTAAAATATTTTAAGCTTTTGTCAATTGCCGGAGCCTATTGGCGAGGGAATGCAAAAAATAAAATGTTAACAAGGATTTATGGCACATGTTTTCCTACAAAAGAGGAGCTAGACAAATATCTTTGGCAAATTGAGGAAGCAAAAAAAAGAGATCATAGAAAACTGGGAAAAATCTTAGATTTATTTATCATCCCTGAGGAAGTTGGCCTAGGCTTATTAATTTGGACACCCAAGGGAGCAATTATAAGAAGAGAAATTGAAAATTTAATCATCAAAGAGCAAACTAAAAGAGGTTATCTTCATGTATATACCCCTCATATTGGAAAAAAAAGCCTCTGGGTTACCTCTGGCCACTGGCAACTTTATCGAGATAAAATGTATTCGCCAATGAAAATTGAAGAAGAAGATTATCTTATAAAACCAATGAACTGTCCAATGCATATGATGATTTATAAAAGTCAGCCGAGAAGCTATAGAGACCTGCCTTTGAGAATAGCTGAAAATGCCACTGTTTATCGCTTTGAACAGTCAGGGGAACTTTCTGGCTTACTGCGAGTCCGTCATATTACTCAGGATGATTCTCATATCTTTTGTCGTGAAGATCAATTGATTGATGAATTCTTGAACGTCTTTGACTATATAAAATTCTTACTGAAAATTTTTCAAATAAAGGAATATTATTTTCGATTGGGAATTAGATCAGCAAAAGAAAAATACTTGGGCA
>CALLVF010000041.1 GCA_938010745.1 uncultured Patescibacteria group bacterium
AGGGACAGCCACCGAATCGACCTCTTGGACAGGAAAAATTAAAATATACAAAAATGCTTTAACATATGTTAATTGGGAACTCGGGTCATCGGATATTGTTTCTGCAGGTGAAATTTTTACTACCACAAAAGCAGAAAAATCCTATAGGAGTTCAGATTATGGAGAAATATATGTGGAAACTGATCCAGCCGGAGCAATTGTTAGTCTTGATAATGATGAAAAAGGAGTAGCTCCTTTGATAATGGAGAATGTTTTGAAAGGAGAACATGAATTATCAGTTTTTATGCCTGGTTTTTTTCGCCGAACTCAAAAAATAAATATTACCCCAGGCTATCGTGTAAATGCTTATTTTAAATTGGCCCTTGATGAGAGCCAAAAGATAAACTCTCCAACACCAGCTGTTGGTAAAGAAGTTAGCGAGAGTACAAAATTGGATAAAAAATATGTCCTTATTCAACAAACTCCTGAAGGTTGGCTTCGTGTTCGAATGGATGCGTCAATTAATGCTACCGAGGCAGCTAAAGTCAAAGTTGGTCAAAAATATGAATTTTTAGAAGAGAAAGATGGATGGTATAAAATTAAATTTGATGGAGATAAAGATGGTTTAGTATCAGGTAGTTTTGATGAGGGTTGGGTATCTTCACAATATTCAACCATTCAAGAATAGTTATATCTTTAATTATTATCCTTCCAGATTACCTTATTGTACAAAAAGTAGGAATAAGGAATTATTACTAAAATAATCACTAAGATTTTATAGAGTAACCACAGTTTTTTACCAAAAATAAAAACTCCTCCTTGGATAAATAAAGTTTGAATAATAATAGATCCTGAGGAAATGATATTAAACTTAATCAAACTTTTTAAATAGGCAGTGAAGTTATTTCTAATCTTTTTGTAAGAAAAACTCCAAAAATTATTAAGTAAAAAGTTAGAAATAATAGCTGTTTCTGTGCTTATTAAGGTGGATAACCAAACTGGTTTTTGAAAAAATTCAATTAAATAAAATGAAATGGTAAAATCAATGATAAAACCAATAATTCCCACAATTATAAACTTGACAAATGAGGAATTTAAGAATATATAAAAAATTATTTGCAAGCTATATTGAAAAGCATTAATTTTTGAATTACCCCATTTTCTCTCCTGAAATTGAATAGGAGTTTCTGCAATAAGAGCATTATTTTTTAAGGCAAAATCAAGGAGGGCTATTTGAAAGACATACCCTGAATAATTTTTAATGTAATATAAAGAATTTTTTATTACCCATGCTTTAATAGCTCGATAACCAGAAGTCCAATCATTTATTGATGGTTTCATAAAACCAAATTTAACTATTAGATTACCTAAGAGTGAGAAAATCTTTCGATACCACTGCCAATTATTGGGAATAGAACCACCTTTTATATAACGTGAACCAATAACAAAATCTGCCCCTTTTTCAATTTTTTTTAAAAAAAAAGGAATTTCTTTTGCTTGATGGGATAAATCAGCATCCATTTCAAAAATGACATATGGTTTTATTTTTTCAATAGCATATCTAAAACCTTCAAGATAAGCTTTTCCTAAACCTTCTTTTTTTGTTTCAAGCAGGTGCAATTGAGGATATTTTTTTGTAAGGTTCAAAACTGTTTTCTTAGTTTCATCGTAAGAATTACTATCAACAACGACCACTTCAATATCCCAGAGCTTAGAAATGGTTGGGTTTTTTCTTTCCTCAAAAATTTGAGGAATCAAGACCTCAATATTTTTTTCTTCATTATAAGTAGGAAGAATAATGGCGATTTTTCTCATAAAATTTTTTTAAAATAATTTTTTTAAAATAATTAATAGTTTTTTTAAGTCCTTCTTCAAGGGATATCCGAGGTTGCCAGTTTAAAATTCTTTTCGCTTTGGTAATATCCGGTTTTCTTTTTTTTGGATCATCTTGAGGAAGTTCTTCACTAAAAATAATTTTACTTTTGGAATTGGTTAATTTTTTTACTAATTGAGCATAATAAAAAACTGAATGTTCCTCAGGTGAGCCAAGATTAATTATCTCCTCTTTTGTTTTGGGGAAAAACATAAGACGAATTAAACCCTCCACAATGTCATCAATATAACAAAGCGAGCGGGTTTGTTGGCCATCGCCATATATGGTGATGGGTTTATTTTCAAGAGCAGAGATAATAAAATTAATAATCATTCTTTTGTCTTCTTTTTGCATATTTGGCCCAAAAGTATTAAACACTCGAGCAATTCGAGCATCAAGGTTGCGGGAACGCCAAAAGTAAGCAGTTAAAGTTTCCCCAAACCTTTTTGATTCATCATAAACCGAGCGAGGACCGGTTGGTGAGACATTACCAAAATATGATTCTTTTTGAGGATGGATTAAAGGGTCGCCATAAATTTCTGAACTTGAGACAAAAAGAAATTTCGCTTGATTTTTTTCTGCTAATTTTAAAAGTTCAAGAGTGCCAATACTATTAACAAGCATTGTTTCCATTGCTAAATGATGATAGCTTAATTTACTGTGATGGTTGGGTGATGCAGGAGAGGCGAGATGAAAAATTGCCTCGATTTTTATGTTTTGAGAAAGCGGTTTTATAACATCATGATTAATAAAGAAAAAATTCTTATTTTTAAAAAGTTCTTTTATGTTATTCAAAGAACCGGTTATTAAATTATCAACACAAATTACTTGATGTTTTTCTTTAATTAAGCGTTGGCAAAGATGGGAACCAATAAAACCAGCTCCGCCGGCCACTAAAATCTTCATAGTGATTGTCTACCATAAGAATAATATTTAAATTTGAATTTTTTCATAGTATCAAGAGAAAAAATATTTCTTCCATCAAAGATATAAGGGTGTTTCATTAGTTGTTTTACTCTAGCTAAATCAACCTGTTTAAACTCATTCCATTCAGTAGCTATGATTAAGGCATCAGCATTTTTTAAACAATCATAGGGATTAAGGCAATAATTAATTTTTCTTTGATATATTTTTTTAATATTGTCTAAAGCGGCTGGGTCATAAGCTGATATGAGAAAGCCATTTTTTAAGAGATTGTCGATTAGATAAAGAGAGGGGGCAAAACGAATATCATCAGTTTCTGGCTTAAAAGATAATCCCCAAAGAGCAATTTTTTTTCCAGGGGCGTATTTGAGGATTTTATTGAGAAAATTTTCTTTTGCTTGGGCGTTAATTTTTTCAACTCCCTCAAGAAATTGAGTGTCAATTCCTAAAAATTTTCCCGTGTTAATTAAAGCCAAAATATCTTTTGGCAGACAACTTCCTCCATAACCAAGACCCGGGTTCATATAGATTCTGCCAATTCTTTTATCAAGACCAACTGCATCTAAAACCGCCTCAACATCGGCGCCAGTCTTTTCACAATAAAAAGAGATAAGATTAGCAAAAGAAATCTTGGTCGCAAGCATAGCATTGGAGGTATATTTAATAAGTTCAGCTGAAGCTAAGTCAGTAATTACTTTTTTTCCGTTAAGCGGTTGGTGAAGTTTTAATAAAAGGTCAATTGCCTTTTTTGAATTGGACCCGATAACTACTCGGTTAGCATTTAATGTATCATAAATGGCTGTTCCTTCTCGTAAAAATTCTGGACATGAGGCAACTGCAATTGGGGTATTTTTTGGTTTATATTTTTTTAAAATTAATTCAATTTTTTTATTGGTACCAACAGGAACCGTACTTTTGCAAGCAACAACGGTGAGAATCTTTTTATTTTCCGGTAAATATTTGGTAATTTCTCTGGCAACGTTAAAAACATTTGTTAAATCTGCTTCTCCATTATCTTTAGGTGGTGTACCAACAGCAATAAAAATGATTTCTGAGGCGGCAATAGCTTCTTTGTATTTTACGGTAAAATGAAGTCGGTTGGCTTTTAAGTTTTTTTTAAGAAGTTCAGTTAAGCCAGGTTCATAAATAAGCGGATCACCTTGTTTTAATTTTTTAATTTTTTCGCTGCTTCGACCAATAACCCATACATCGTTACCAAAATCAGCAAAAACACAGGCGGTGACAAGTCCTACGTATCCGTGACCAATGATGGTAATAGTCATAAGGTTTAATTTTAAATTTTTAATTTTTAATTTTCAATGTTAAAGATTAGAAATTAAAAATAGAAATTATAAATTTTGAATTTGCTTAGCAACCTCGTTAAGTCCTTGTTCAAAACTTTTCATTTTATAAAAATTATTTTTTATACTTTGGATCTGAGAGTATTGTGGCCGTTTGGCTCGATTTTTAAAATAATGTTTATAAGTTGTTGGCTGAATAAGGTGTTGGTCAAGATTAAAGGTTTTAGCAATTAATATACCAGCCTCGTAAGGAGATAAACTGTCTCTTCCAGTAATATGAAAAACTTCTGGTGAATAATTAAGAAAAAGGTATTTTAAAGCATTGGCAATATCGTCAATAAAAGTTGGGGTAATAAGTGAGTCAGTGACCATAAACAAATTTTTTTTTTGTTCAAGGAGTAATTTAACAGTCCTGACAAAATCTTTTTTTTTCTCAAAAGTTGATCGGTAAGGATAAGAAATTCTGATAATCATTGCTTTTTCTTGATTGGGTAGACTAAGGGCTTTTTCTCCTTCATATTTCGTTTTTCCGTAATAAGAGATTGGATTTGGTTGGTTTTTCTCGTTGTAGGGAGGATTAAAACCATCAAAAACAAAATCGGTGGAGATGTAAATAAATTTTCCCTTTTTGTGATTAACCACCTCAAAAACATTTTTTGTTCCTTCTACATTAATTTTGTAAGCCAATTCATTATTTTTCTCCGCGCCATCAACATCAGTGAAGGCGGCTAAATGAAGAAATATGTCAAAATTAATACTTTTGATTGTTTTATAAACCTGATTTTTATCAGTTATGTCCATTTGGTTTTTGTTAATGGGAATAAAAATGAAATAGTCATTTAAAAGCTCAATAATTCTTGAGCCAACCAGTCCATCAGCTCCTGTTAAGGCAATTTTAAGCATATTATCAGTGGCAAATTTAATTATCTCGTTAGATATTGTTTTTTGAAATATTGTTGGTATTTACCGCTTTTAACTTTTTCCACCAATCTTGATTTTTTAAATACCAGTCAATAGTTAGCTTTAAACCGGTATCTAAATCAACGGTTGGTTTCCATCCCAGCTGTTGTTTTATCTTTGACCAATTAATTGCATATTTTCGATCATGTCCAGGACGATCTTTGACAAATTCAATATAGTTTTCGTTTTTTCCCATAATTTTTAAAATTCTTTTAATAATTGAAAGATTAGAGACATTTTCCGTTAAACCGCCAATAAGATAGGTCTCACCGATTTTTCCTTTGTGAATGATTAAATCAATTGCTCGGCAATGATCCTCTACATAAAGCCAATCACGGCTATGGCAACCATCGCCATAAACTGGTATTTTTTTTCCTTCAATGGTATTGGTAATTGCCAGAGGAATCAATTTTTCAGGAAATTGAAAAGGACCGTAATTATTGGAGCAGTTTGAGATTGTTATTGGAAGATCATAAGTATAATAATAAGCCCTAACTAAATGATCAGAGGCAGCTTTTGAAGCTGAGTATGGACTGCGAGGATTATAGGGAGTTTTTTCATTAAATTTTTCATTTGTTTCTAAAGGTAAAGCGCCAAATACTTCATCAGTTGAAATATGATGAAATCTTTTTATTTTATTTTTTAAAGCCGCTTCAAGTAAAGTATAAGTTCCTTCGATATTGGTTTTTATAAAAGGGGCGGGATCGGTGATCGAACGGTCGACGTGTGTCTCAGCAGCAAAATGAACGATTGTATCAATTTTTTCGTTATTAATTAACGAGTTAACGAGTTTTTGATCGCAAATATCGCCTTTAACAAATTGATAATTTGGATTTTTTTCAACGCTTTTTAAGTTCTCTAAATTACCCGCGTATGTTAGTTTATCAAGATTGATGATTTTATCTTGGGGATGTTTTTTAAGCCAGTATATAATGAAATTTGATCCAATAAATCCGGCGCCACCGGTAACTAAAATTTTCATATTATACTTTTGGCTGAAATTTTCTTTTCTTTATTTTTCTTATTGAGTATAGAATTGCTTTATTAAGATCTATTTTTTTTATTCGGGCAAAGCGTAGAATAGAGACTAGAATATCACCTAATTCTTTTTCATAAGTTTCATCTTTTTGAGCAGCAATATTGGTTGGTTTTCTTCCATGAGCAGCTAGATAAGCTCTTGCCATTTCCCCTAATTCCTCCACTAAGGATAAAATAAGCATCGAACCAAATTCTTGCTGTTGTTTCCATTCCCGATCAATATCTTCAAGTTTTTTATAGTAACGACCAAATGGTGAATTAATTTTTTTTGCTGCCATAGTTTATATATTATATCAAGGTGGAAGTTTTTATGTTATTAAATATTTTCTTTTTTATGATTAAAAGTTAACTAACGAACATAAGATGTTATAATTGTGTTATTTATGTCTCAGCAGCATTTTTCATTTTTGGAAAAAAACTTTTCCAACGATAAAATTAAGAGAGAAAATAAAGTTAAGTGGTTATCTCATTCAGCTTTAGAAGAGTTAAATCGTTGTCCTCGTTGTTTTTGGTTATCTTATAATAAAGGAATAAAATTACCAGAAGGTATTAAATCAAGATTAGCTAATCGTTTTGACACAATTTTAAAAAA
>CALLVF010000042.1 GCA_938010745.1 uncultured Patescibacteria group bacterium
GATTAAAGAATTGAGAGGCAAGAAAATAGATCGCTGTGTAGGAAAACTTAAATTCGTCTTTTTTTATCGGTGCTTTTATAATTTCAATGACAGATTTTTTTCTATCCCAAAAAATAAAAAGAAAAAAAGTTAGTGGACCTAAGATTCCAAAAGCAAAAATCACTGTGAAGATATTTACTGTCTTGAAGTAAATTAAGAAAAAAATGAATATAGTTTTTAAAAGATTACTTAAGTTTAAGAGTATTTGTGCCTGGGTTACTTTTTTTAAAGCTATAAGAGTATTTAAGACAAAATTTTGCAAAACAAAAAAAAATACAGAAAAAATTGTTAAATAAAGCTCCCACCAAGGAGCATAAGTTTTGAAAAATATCATGTCAAGGTACGGAAATAAAACCAACAAAACAATAATCACAATTGCCGAAAAAAAAGACTGATAAAAAAAAGTGGTTTTAATAAATGAATAAAGTCGATGGGTTTTTTTCTCATAAATTTCTGGCAGGAAACTATAAATTGATGCAGAGATTCCAAAATCTAAGATATTTGCCAGTACGTAAACGATTCCTAAAAGCACTGATAAAGTTCCATAATCAACAGGATTCATTAGTCTGACAAGTAAAAAGGCAAAATAAGCAGTAAAAAATATGTTTAGGTAATTACCAAAAGTATTTATAAGAATATTTTTGGTTGTTTGACTTTTTAAGGAGGAAAGAAATTTCTTCATCATTGTGTAGCATATTATAACAAAATAAAACTTTAAAATGAAAAATGATATATGGCCAAAAAATAAATAAATTTTTAGTATAATAATCCTTATTATTTGTTTTTTTGATTTTTTTATGAAAAAAACAGCTTTAATTACCGGTATTTTAGGTCAAGATGGGCCATATTTGGCAAAATTTCTTATTAGAAGAGATTATAAAGTTTATGGATTAATTAGACGCTATTCGAACCCAAATTTTGAAAATTTAGATTATTTGGGAATTACATCGAAAGTTGAATATGTTGAGGGTGATATGACTGATGAATCATCTCTTTTGAATTTGATAAGACTTCTTCGTCCCAACGAAGTTTATAATTTAGCCGCTCAATCATTTGTTGGCTCCTCATTTGAACAGGCAAAATTAACCACCGAGGTTAACTCCTTGGGTCCCCTTTATCTTTTGAATGCGATAAAACTTTTTTCCCCAACAACAAAATTTTATCAGGCTTCAACATCGGAGATGTTTGGACTGCAGCATACTAATGGTTACCAGGATGAAAAAACTCCCTTTCATCCTCGCTCTCCTTATGGAGTGTCTAAAGTTTATGCTTATTGGATTACTGTTAATTTTCGTGAGGCTTACGGACTTTTTGCTTGCAATGGGATTTTGTTTAATCATGAATCCCCTATCCGAGGTCTTCAATTTGTTACTCGCAAAATAACCGATGGGGTGGCAAAGATTAAATATGGTTTGGCAAAAGAATTACGCCTGGGAAACCTTGATGCCAAGCGCGATTGGGGGTTTGCTGGCGATTATGTTGAGGCAATGTATCTGATGCTTCAGCAGGAAAATCCTGATGATTATGTGGTGGGAACTGGGGAAAATCATTCTGTTGAAGAATTTGTTCAATTGGCTTTTAAATATGCGGATATTAAAGACTGGAAAAAATATATCGTTATTGATCCTCAGTTTAAAAGACCTTCGGAAGTGCCTAATTTAAAAGCCAATCCAAAAAAAGCTTTTGAAAAATTAGGCTGGCGACCAAAGATAAGTTTTCAAGAATTAGTGAAGATGATGGTTGAGGCGGATTTGAAAAGGATTAAAAAGACTGCAGAAAGCTAATCCTTTTAGGCAAATATTTTTAAAATGTTGACAAGATTTTTTAAAAGAAGATCAATAGCTTTTTGACTGTGATTAGCGCAAAGCTGAATTCTTATCTCATCTTTCCCTTGAGGCACCACCGGATAACTGATAGCCGTTGTTAAAAATCCCTTTTGGAAAAGTTTGCGAACAATTGTTCTTGTTTTTTCTGCATTTGCGATTAAAACCGGCTGCACTGGATGGTATGAATCAGCGGCTAAGGGAATGTTGAATTTTTTTGCTTGTTTTTTAAAGTAGAGGATATTTTCTTTAAGTTTTTGACGCATTCTTTTTCCCTCTTTTTCTTGAGCAATTTTTAACGCTTCAAGGGAGGCAGCTGCGGTGCCGGCTGTTAAATTGTTTGAATAAATGTAGGTGGCAGCTGATTCTTTGAGATAATCAATAATTGTCTTCTTGGAGACGACATATCCCCCATCAGTACCAAAAGCCTTCCCAAAGGTACCAACTAAAACATCAACCTCTGTCTGGCAAAACTCCTCCGCTCCCCTTCCTTTTTCTCCCAAAACACCAACCCCATGAGCATCATCAACAATTATTAAGATGCCGTTTTTAAAGTTTTTATCATATTTGTCTTTAATTTGTCTTATGGTTTTTAGATCTTGAACTTCCCCAAGCATACTAAAAACTCCATCTGTAATAATTAAAACCCGATCAAATTTGAACGAAGCATTTTTGATGATAGTTTCTAGATCTACCATGTTAAGATGTTTAAAAATTACTTTATTTTCTTTTGGCAGTTTAGCCAATCTTATGGCATCAATGATACTTCGATGATTTAGCTCATCGGAAACAACCAAAACCTTATCATTTATTAACGTGTTTTTTCTTTGGCCAACAAGCAAAGGAAATATCACTCCTTGATTGGCAGCAAAGGCTGAGGAAAAGATCATTCCGGCTTCTTTTTGATGAAATTTTGCGATCTTCTCTTCCAATTGTTGATGTAAAGCAATTGTTCCTGAGATAAAACGCACTGCTCCAGGGCCAGTACCATATTTTTCGCTAGCTTTTTTTTCTTTTTCTTTTAATCTTTTATTAAAGCGCAGTCCCAAATAGTCGTTACTGTTGAAGATAAAATACTTTCTACCTGCAATTACTGCCCTTGGTGTTTTTTCACTGGTGAAGCCGTCAATGACTTTTTCTTTTCTTTTGCTAGTATGACTTCTGTCAATTGTCTCAATTTCTTTTTTCAGTAAATCTAAAAAATTGTCAGTACTCATTTTGTTTTTCAATAATTTTTTTAATTCCGGAAAACATTATTGAGACGGTTTCGTCAAAATCATATTTTGGCTGCCAACCCCAATCCTCTCTTGCCTTTGAATCATCAATCGTCTGTGGCCAAGAATCAGCGATTGTCTGTATTTGTGGGTTGATTTTGTAGCTTATGGAAAAGTCAGGCAAGAATTTTTTTATCTTTAAGGCCAGTTGCTTTGGGGTAAAACTGAAAGCGTAAAGATTATAACTGGTTCTAATTTTAATTTTCTTAGCTTGAGTATCTAAAATTTTTATTGTTGCCAGGATAGCATCTTCCATATACATCATTGGCAGGTTAGTATCCTCTCTTAACGGACACTGATATAAGTTTTTTTTAATTGCCTCGTAAAAAATCCATTTGGCATATTCAGTTGTCCCTTGGGAGGGGGGAGTTTTGTAATCTAAAAGACCAGGGTAACGAAGGGAGCGGACGTCTACTCCCCATTTTAAAAAATAGTATTGACATAAAAGCTCTCCGGCTCTTTTGGTTAATCCATACATGGTGGTTGGCTCAATTATTGTGCTTTGGGGAGTGTTGTTTTTGGGAGTTGTTGGTCCAAAAACAGCAATTGATGAAGGCCAAAAAACTTTTAGGTGAAATTCTTTTGCCAAATCAAGGGTATTTTTTAATCCCAAAAGATTGGTGGCAAAAGCCCCATCAGGATCAATTTCGCTTTTTACTGACAAAAATGAAGCTAAGTTAATTATCGTTGTTATTTGAAATTTTTTTACTAAAGCGGCGATCTCTTCTGGATTAAGAATTGAGGCTTTTACGGCTATCCCTTGGTAATCTTCAGGGATAGTTGTGTGACCGACAGCCACTACCTGATTTTCCCCATAAATCCTTTTTAAGACAGCGGTTAACTCACTTCCAATCTGACCAAACGCTCCAATTACTAAAAATTTTTCCTTTTTCATAAAGAAATGAGTCGCGCCTTCCTAAGAAATCATTTGATTTGTAAGCTGCTTTTATAAAACAGTAAAGTGTTTATTTAGTTTGTTCCAAAATTTCTTACCATTTCATCAAAAGTATATTTTTTACTGTGATTTTTCCCCTCATCAACAACTTCAAAGTAGTAAGGTACCTTTGGCAAAATAGTGTCATCAATTGTTATTATTCCATTATTGTCTGGTGCCAAAACAACTACATTTTGATTAGACATTTCTAATTTTACGTATAAAAGTGAATTTTTTTTCAGTCTAAATTGATAACTTGAGATTGTTGGTGTGAAATTAATGTTTGGATTTGAGGTTGCTTTTGTTTTTTTACCTTGGAAAAAACCAACGATGATGTTGAATAATTTTGTATGAAACGGTTCAAAGTGATTCTCTTTTTTTTCCTTAAACTGATATTTTACCAAGTAAGTGGAAATTTTTTCCTTTGGGTTAATTTTTTTCTCATCAATTTCAACATCAAAAAATCCATTTTCATTTGCTTGAGCAATTTGAACAATGTTATCTTTTTGTTTGAAGTAAACATAACCTAAAGGATGAGATAATTGACCGGTAAACTTAATTTTTCTATCGTTTGTTTTTAATTGTGAGTAACTAACTATTGATATTGGGTAGTATTGAGGACCTTTTTTTGGATAAAGAGGAACATCGCGATGTTCAGGTTTATCTTTTTCAACAATTACTTCATTTGGCGAGTAAAGATTTCTATAGATTTTTTTGTATTCTGGATTAATTTTTGGATTTTTTATAAATAGATATTCAGCTGGTGGTTTGATTTGGAGTATGTATTTGCCGGGACCGACATAAAATGAAAAAAATCCATCTTCTTTGGTTGTGTACGGGTTAATCATCCCAATTCTTTTTACAATTTTATTGTTATCATCATTAAGATAAATTTTTACATCTTTAATTGGTTCAAGCGATAAACTATCAAAAACTCTTCCGAAAGGATCCCAAAAGATAGAAACGCAGCGAGTATATGCGGCAGAGGTAAAGTCAAATGTCGAAAACTGAATCGATCGATCTCTTCCATAATCTGAGGTGCCCGATCTAAAGAAGACTCCATAGAATGTGTGTGTGGTTGTATAAGGAGTGCTACTGTATACGACTTTTTCTATCTTTCTATCAGTTGTTATAAATGGATTTGGTCCATCGACAATGAATGTGTGATTGCTTGCCCCAGATATTTTTAATAATTGATCGACTTGTCTGTTGCCACTTGTGCACATTGTGTTTCCAACTGTTGCAACGCAGGCGACAAGATATATATCTCTATCCGTTGGAAAGCCCTCACCTTTTACTTTTAGTCTATGCTGAGTGTGACCAGCGGGAGTAATTGGCCCTTCATAGTAACTTGAATTTAAGCATATCCATGTTTGGCCTTGAAGTTCTGGTTTGTTTAGCGGGTTGGAAGTAGTATTGCGATTATTAATGGGTGTTGGCGTCGCCGTAAGCTCTATGTAAGTGGGTGTTGGAATTGGTGTTGGTGTTGGCGTTGGTGTTGGTGTTGGTGATGGGTTTGGTCTTCGTGGTGGTGGTGTTTCAGGCGTATCAGGAGGAGGTGGTGGTGGCGGTGGTGTTTGAGGTGTTTCAGGAGGAGGTGGTGGTGTTGGTGTTAAAAGTGTCGTTGGTATTGTTGGAGTTGGATTTGTTGGTGGTTGTGTAGGTGGAATTTCTTTTTTTCGACAGCAAGTATTGCTATTTCCGCATGGCTCGCAGCTAACTGTTTCACATTCAACATTAGGCTCAGATGATGAATATCTCCACTCATTAGAACATGATGGCTCACATCTTGTATTTGACATTTTAACGCAGCTTCCTGCTCTTGATCCACTTCTTTGATTGCATTGAATTACAGCAGGGGTTGGTGTTGAATTAGAGGTACATGGACCACATCGAGAATTAAACTGCCATGGACAAGATGGTCCTCCTGCTCCAGTATCATTACAGCCTTCTTTATTGCATATTCTCTTTCCTCCGCCAGGGCAGTTCTCCTCATAAGTTTCTGAACAGTACTTCTTACCTTCAGGACACCTTACAGCATAGACGTTTTTAAGCGGTAAATTACTTCTAATAAAAGGATAAATAAAAAATAAAACCAATAACGTAATTAACAATTTTTTTTTCATACTTTAAAATAATTTATTGACTAACAAAGCCAACTAAAGCTAACGTGTTGTTTCTTGTTTCATAAATTATTGGATTAATACCTCCATTATGGAATAGTTTTTTATTTATTCTATATCCTCTATTGCCATTGATATCGTAAAAAAATTCCTTTACAAGAATCATTCTTTTTTTTCGTAAACTCTCATAGAGATCTTTTTTTGTGTTGTCATAAAGTTTTTTTTAGGCAATAAGCATTAGTATTTGATAGTTTGAATTTAGATTATTTTTATTATCAAAAATTTCTTTGCTAATATTTTCCAC
>CALLVF010000043.1 GCA_938010745.1 uncultured Patescibacteria group bacterium
TCCGTTCCAAAGACTAAGTTCCCTCTCCAGCCTGAGGAACCGACTGTCCATATAGCTGCGTGCCCCCAATTATTTCCTTGTAGAGGTGAAACATTTCTTCCGAAGACAAGCCCATTAGCAAAATTACTAACACCATCGTTAGCCACAGATTTAATCTCTAAAAGCCCCTGGGGCCCCGTCGTCCCAATACCAACATTGCCTGAGGCATCAATAAGAAATGGTGTAGCATCATTGTCCCCTGTTTCATCATTAACTATGAATGAAGCTCCGGTACCTACGTTTGTTACCATTAAAGGTACTGCCGGTGATGAGGTACCAGTTTGGGCAATTCTTACGACATTGCCGGTATTTCCGGCATTACTTCCTGATAAGACAAACTCGGCTAAGTTCCCTGTTAATCCAGTTGAGGTAGAGGAGAGATAAAGACCTTTACCTGAGGTTAGCGAGTTAGCATTGATAGTGAAAAATGTCCCTGTGGTTGCTGAGGTATTAAAGGTGGTGGTGTAAGTTCCATGATTTAATGTTAAGTTAGCCGTTGGATCGGTGATATTGCTCCAGGTAACTGTTGTTGGTAGGGTATTTGTCCAAGATAGAATGCCTGAGGCATCAGTTGTTAAAAACCCATTGGCAACAATTGAGGTTGGTAAGGTATAGGTAATATTTCCACTTTGATCTCCGCCTTGAAAGATGGTGTAATATGTTGGAGTTACTCCTCCCTCAATTATCCCCAATGATCCTGCAACAGATAGTTTTTGGTTAGGCGAGATCGTCCCAATACCGACGTTTGTGCCGTCGTCATAAATACTGGATGTATTTGATAATCCCAAATTTGTCCATTTAGGTATATAATTAGCGGTACCTAAGTTAGAAGAGATTTCGCCAATAGCATTAGTTTGTAAAACTCCTGTTGATAAAGAGGGAATGGCAACAACTCCAGTATTGGAAATTGTTAATCGGTTATTTACGTCTGTGTTTCCTCCAGTTCGAAATTTTAATACACCTGATTCAGTTGCTTGTAAGACAACATCACCGATACTTGCTGATTGTAAAATTGCAGTTTTGGCGCTTGAAATAGTAAAATCGGCTGAAGCATAAGTTGACCTTACTCCAGGATTAGCAACTGCGATTAGCAAATTTCCATCTTGATTGATAAAAGGGATATTGCTTGTCCCTGTCCCTGGTGGAAAGCCTTGTAAAGTTTCAGCATTTATTGCATAACCGACGTTGGCAATTTGCTGGCGGGGAGTCATTTCTGAATCAGCCCCAACTGTAACTCCCATGTAAACGTTAGCATTTTCTGTAAAAATTGAGGCAGGAATTTCAGTGCCACAGACAGATTGAGGAGGAGTAGGTGAATAACCAGAGCCGCCAATTAAAACACTAAAAATCCCATCCTGATCAGGAGTGATTGAACAAGGGCCAGCTGTGTACAGGGCAGTCCCTCCTGTTGAGACATTATAAAGTCTAAAAGTTACGTTTGTTGCTGTTGTAATAGGATTGCCTAACGAGTCCGTTAATCGGCCTTGAAAAGATAATAAACGTCCGGCCCGAGTTAAATTTTGAGGAAAAGCAAACGTTCGTTCTTGTTTTTCAAAAAAACGGTTATATAATCCAAAGCTTAAAAGAGAAATAAAAATAATTAATGATAAAAAACCAATGTATTTGAAGATATTAAAGTAAGATGTTGGATATTCGATATTTGATATTTGATTTTTTTTAAGATTTACTTTTGAAAATTTAGATTTTATCTTATTTATGGCTTCTTTTGGAAGATTTATTAGTTTTTTAATTTTAAATTTTAATTTTAAATTTTGATTTTTGATTTTTGATTTTACAATATTATCAATTTCTGCCTTAATCTGCTGATAATTTTCATTACCGATAAGATTTTGTTTGTAAGCCCAGTAAATAAACTTATCAATAGCGCGGATTTTTCTATTGATCACTTCAAGATTTTCTCCGCGTTCGTTTAATTTTATAAAATATTCATGGATTTTTTTACGATTTATTCCTTGCATAATTCTTATTTTCCAAATTGATTAGATTTTTTCTATCCAGCACTCCTTTAAAAAATGTTTAGTCCTAAAATGCCTTAGTTTACAAATTTTCTTTTAAGACGGAAATTTTTTGATCAGCAAAATAATTAACTTGGCTAATTAGACAGATCTTTAAGTTGGCTCCTTTTTTTATGCTGGTTAAGTAAGAATTATAAGTTGAGGTCCATTTTGATTTATGCTTTATCTTGTAGAAAAGGCTGGTTTTTGGCGTATTTTTTGACCAAAAATTAAAACCTTTATTTCTTAAAAAATCCTTGTAATCTTCTAATAGTTTATTCAAAGAGATTCTAGCAAATCCTAAAAGTTTTATTTTATTCTTTTTTGAAGCTTTTTTTATTGATGTTTTAGCGGTATTTTTTTGTCCACTTCTGGTATTTTGGATTATTTGGTTGGAATTTTTAAAAATCCAATTAGAAAAATTTGATTTATATTTCTTAACAAAATTGACTTTAAAATCGTAAATTATAACCGACCATTTATAGCTTTTAAAATCTTTGTAAGACATAGCGGCGTCTAAAATAAAACCAATTAGGATTACTGGTTTTATTATTTTTACTAAATTTATAACAATCCTTTTGATAGGGGTTACCTTCTATTGCTGGATCACACCACTCTCTAAACTTTAACCAGACTGCAAATATAAAAATTGAAAATTTTTTCATAGTTTTAAAAAATCTTGAATATCTTCAAGATAACTTTTAATTGTTTGCTTGTCTAAATTTTCTTTGATAAGATATTGTTTAAACATTTCCAAGACTTGACTATCTTGAACAATTTGATCTTGATCTACTTTTTTTGATGTGTAAAACATTTGAGGTGGATATTTAATATTTGATATTTTTTTAGCGGGATTTTCTTTTAGCCATCCCTGCTTAATGCAAAAGGTAAAAAATTTACGCAGTGTTGAAAGACGTCTGTTGATTGTTCTTACAGGTATATTGTTGTTAACAAGGTAGGTTTTGTAATCCTCAATTAATTGCTTATCTAAAGAATTTACTATAAAAGTTGGCAGATAACTGTTTTCTTCATTTGTTAAATTATAATTTTTTACTTTTAACTTAAAAATTAACCACCCAAAAAAGTGCCTTAGATCAGATAAATAATTTTTTATCGAATTGAGGTTTAATTTTTTTTCATTACTTTTTTCTTTGTCAGAGGCTATACTCACTATCTTATTGCTTTTTTTAATTCCCGCAAGCAGATAATTTCTGAATAAGGCTTCAAGATTATTAAAATTA
>CALLVF010000044.1 GCA_938010745.1 uncultured Patescibacteria group bacterium
ATATGAGAAGATGGAGAATAATTGAAGAAGAAAATATTGCTGATTTGGTAGTTGAAGTTTTTGGTGAAAGCAAAGAAAAATTACTGGAAAATATCCTTTTTGCTTTTACTTCATTAACCACAGAAATTAACAAAGTCAAACAAACTGATCAGCTGAAAAATTTAGAAATTAAGGGTGCTAATTTTGAAGAGTTAATTTTTAATTTTGTTGAAAAGTTAATTTTTTTAAAAGATGCTAAATTATTATTGTTTAAAAAAGGTAAATTTAAAATTGAAGATCAAAAAATTATTGCTGATCTTTTTGGTCAAAAAATTACCAGTAGTTTACCAATAAAGATTGATATAAAGGCATTGACTAAACACAAATTTAAAGTGATGAAAGACAAAATTTATTATAAAGCTTTTATGGTATTTGACATATGAAAAGAATTTTTTATTAGTTATTTGGCAAATGACAACATGAAATTATTTGAATTTGAGTTTGAAAAAGTAGGAGAAGCGGAGTGGGAGTTGAATAAAAATTTTGTAGGCCAGTCTTTACGGATTTTTGCAAAAGAGAGATTATTAACAAGACTTGAAAAGGAAGTTTTTATTCAAGGAATAAATGTAGCTCAACTACCTGGCTTAGCTGGCCCAGTTTTTCTCATGCCAGATGCTCATTCTGGTTATGGAGCGCCAATTGGGACTGTTTTTGCTATGGATGCAAAAGAAGGATATGTTTCTCCTGGGGCAATTGGCTACGATATAAATTGTGGAATGCGTTTAATTGCGACAAATTTAACCCTAAAAGAAGTTTTGCCTAGGATTGAAAAGCTAGTGAATTTACTTTTTGATTATATTCCCCCAGGCGTTGGTCGCCGAGGATTTTTAAAAATTAGTCGTCAGGAATTGAAAAAAATAACTGAGGAAGGAGTACCATACCTTGTTTATTCCAAAGGAATCGGTTGGGAAGAGGACATTTCTCATATTGAGGAAAAAGGAAGAATTGAGGGAGCTTATTTTAGCTGTGTTTCAGAGGAAGCGATTGAGCGAGGAATCAATCAATTAGCTACTTTAGGAAGTGGAAACCATTATCTTGAGATTCAAAAAGTAGAAAAAATTTTTGACCATTTATTGGCAGCAAAATGGGGTATAAATTCGGTTGATCAGATAGTAGTTATGGTACATTGTGGATCAAGAGGACTTGGTCATCAAGTTTGCAGTGATTACTTGCGAATTTTTGAAAAAAATCTCTCTGATTTTAAAGTGAGGTTAAATGATAAGCAGTTGGCTTGTGCCCCGATTAAATCATCTTTTGCTAAAAATTATCTCTCAGCAATGGCATGTGCTGCTAATTTTGCCTTTGTTAACAGAGAGGCAATTACTCATCAGATTAGAAAAGTCTTTGAGCGGGTTTTTCAAAAAAAAGCTGAAGATTTGCAGATGAGATTAGTCTATGATGTTGCTCATAATATTGGAAAATTTGAAAAACATCAAGCGCCCAATAATAGTGGTAGTAATGTTATCATTCGTGAACTTTTAGTTCACCGAAAAGGAGCAACTAGGTCTTTTCCAGGTCAACCAGTGATAATTGGCGGTTCAATGGAAACAGGTAGTTACTTATTAGTAGGAGGTGAGGAGGCGATGAAAAAGTCATATGGCTCAACCGCTCATGGTTCTGGTCGAACAATGTCGCGTTCTGCAGCAAAAAAAATTATTCAAGGAGAAAAGCTTTGGCAAAAGATGAGGCAAAAGGGTATTTATGTTAAATCAGCTTCTTTTTCTGGGTTAGCGGAGGAGGCGGGTTTAGCTTATAAAGATATCTCTGATGTGGTAAAATCCATAGAATTAGCTAGATTATCCAAACCAGTTGCCTATTTTAAACCAATAGGTAATATTAAAGGTTGATATGATTTATTTTTTATATATTTAATATAATTTTCTCAGTTTAAACTTTGATTTTTACATGTTTCACAGTCCCACTTACGGAAAAATAAGCTTGGAAAAATTAAAAAAGATAATCGCTGATTTTATGGCTACTGATAAAAAAGCTCGATATGAGATCATAGTTGGTACTGATTCACAAAAGATGGCAAAAGATAAATATGATTTTGTTTCAGCGTTAATTATTCACAGAGTTGGTTTTGGAGGGATTTATTTTTGGAAAAGAGAGATTATTGAGCGCAAAATCAGTTTAAAAGAACGAATTTATCAAGAAGCAGTTATGTCTCTTGCAACTTCGGAAAATTTTGTTAATTTTTTTAAAACTAATGGTATTGCAAAATATAATATTCAAATTCATGTTGATATTGGAAAAAATGGGGAAACAAGAGATTTAATTACTGAGGTGGTGGGTATGATTCGAGGAAGTGGATATGATGTAAAGATTAAACCAAATTCTTATGGAGCGACTAAGGTTGCTGATAAGTATACTTAAAACAAATCAAAAATCAATATTTATAAGCAATTTAGAAGCAAAAATCCTAAAAAATTCTAACTAGTATATTCTTTTAAATTACTTTCATTAATATAAAAACTATTACCTTCTCCTCTAACAATTTTGTAAGCAACTTTACGAACAACATTTTCTATCGTTCGTTCAAGACTTCTTATACCCGGGTCAAAGCCTAAGGGACGGGTTAGTTTTAGCCAAATATTTTCATCAATTTTGATATTATCATCGGTTAAGCCAGTTTCTCTAAGATAGCGAGGAAAAATATATTTTTTGGCGATATTAATTTTTTCCTCATCAGTGTATGAAGGCATCTGTACAACCTCAAGCCTATCCATGACAGCTGTTGAAATATTATTGGTATTGTTGGCAGTGGCAACAAACAAAACTTGCGATAGATCAAATGGATAGTCAATAAAATAGTCTGTAAAGTTGGTATTTTGTCCTGGGTCTAAAAGTTCAATTAACACTCCCATAATTGCTGCTCGCGACTCAGGGGTAATTCGGTCAAGTTCATCAAGAAGTATTACTGGATTTTTACATCCAGCTCTTCGAATTGCCTTGATAATCATTCC
>CALLVF010000045.1 GCA_938010745.1 uncultured Patescibacteria group bacterium
AAGTTGTCGGTAGGTAAATTTTTTGACTGTTCCATCTTGTCCTTCCCAAATTATGGCTGGTTTATCAGCGACTGAGGTTTTCATCCAGCGATCTAAGGCGTTGTAGATAATATTGGTTTGCCCACCAACAAACCATCGAGCATAAGGCCATTTCCATTCGAGAACTTTATCCCAGGGTTTAAACCATTTTAACTCTTGAGCAATATTTTCCCAAAAAGCTTCTGGATCCTCAATTGACTGGCGGTAAAGTTTTTCGTAGTTTTTGATATGGGCATTTTCAATAACTTCTTTTTTTGGCAAGATCATAATTTATTATTAGGAAAAAAAAGAAAAAAGTCAATAAAATAAAATTCTATCTTAGACCCGATCGTATCAAAAAAAGAAAATCCTTTTATGATAATCTATAATAAAAAGAAAAATCCATCTTTTCTTCTCTTGTTTAAGAGATAGGATAAATTTGAGAGAAACTTAATTAAGCAAAAGAGAGTGAGAGAAGCCTAATTTATAAGGACTGGTTTTTTATGCTATAATTTAATAAAGTTTTATCAGTAAAAAATTATTGAGATTTTTGGCTGGTATGGGATAGCAACAATTATATTGGCGCCTATTTTTTTCTTAATATTACTATTTTGGCTTTATTAAGGCTAATTTTATATTAAAAATGAAAAAGACTGAGGTTATCAAAAAATTTTCTGATTTGGTAAAAATCAAATCAGTTTCCACTGATAAAAAATATTTTGGCGAAATTAAAAAAGCCGTTAATTTTTTATCTTCTTGGTTAAAAAAGTTAGCTTTTAAAGTTGAAATAATAGAAAAAAATCAAGTCCCACCTTTGATTATTGCCCACAGCCCATTTTTAAATGATAAAAAAAGAACAACCATTGGTATTTACGGTCACTATGATATTCAACCAGCTGAGCCTATTTCTCAATGGCAAACTTCTCCTTTTGAGTTAACCTTAAAAAACGGTAAGTTTTTTGGTCGAGGAGTGGCTGATAATAAAGGTCATATTATTCAAAATTTAACGGCCGTTACCTTACTAATAAAAGAAAAAAAACTAAAAAACAATATTATTTTTATTTTAGAAGGCGAGGAGGAAACAGGGAGTCTTCATTTTGAAGAGATGATTAAAGAGGCAAAAGATATTTTATCAAAGATTGATGTTTTTTATTTAACTGATGTTGGAATGCACGAAAAAAATATTCCTCAGATTTTCTATGGTCTTCGTGGGATTATTTATTTTCAGTTAAAGGTTGAGATTGGAAATAATGATCTTCATTCTGGTGTTTATGGTAATCGTGTTTACAATCCGATTAATCTTTTAGCCAGCTTAATTGCCAAAATTAAAGATGTAAAAACTGGTAAGATAAGAATTCCTGGTTTTTATAAAAATTTTAAAAAACCTTCTTCAAACGAACTTATGATTCTAAAAAAAACCTTAAAAAATGATGAGGAAGAGAAAAAAGAGGCTAAAGTTTTTGGTTTAACTGAGATAAAAAATTATGGTAGTCTTTCTGCAAAAATATTTCCTTCATTTGATTGTCATGGAATTATCTCTGGTTATACTGATGAAGGTCAAAAAACAATTATTCCCTCAAAAGCGGCAGTAAAATTTTCTTTTCGTTTAGTTGAGTATCAAAATCCTGATGAAATTGAAAAATTGGTCTTTGACTTCGTTGCTAAAAACTTACCAAAAGAAGTAAAATGGGAGTTAAAATGTCTAAGCAAATCTCATCCATTTTACACTGAAGTTAAGAATCGTTATGTTAAAGAAACGGCAAAAATTTTGGAAGAAATTTTTGGTAATAAGTTGTTATTCGATCGTTCTGGTGGGTCAATTCCTGCAGCGGAGATACTTTATCGTTTATTTAAAAAACCAATTATTTTGACTGGTTTTACTTTGCCGGATGACAATATTCATGCACCAAATGAAAACTTTGATGAAGATATGTTTTGGAAGGGGATTGAGGCACTTAAAAAAATATATACTTAATTATTTGAAAAAAATTCTTCACTATCGTGAGAAGATTAATTAAAGAATTAACTTTTTATATAGAAAAATAATAAAAATAAATTTTAAATAAAATAATTTTTTTATATTTTATGACGATTTTATATTAAGTTAGAAATGTTTTTTTATCAATCAATTTCTATTTGTTATTTAATATTACTAAATTTAGCTATTATTTTTTCTCAATTCCTTGTTAGAAATCCAATCATCTTTTTTCTTGAAACGTGCAGAGTATTTTCAAAATTCATATTTTTTAGTTTTATTTTTCAGTTTTTTTTATAATTAATCTTATGAAAATTGAGGAAAAATTAAATCTTATAAAAGAAGTTGGTGAAGAAGTTATTACTGAGGAAGAGTTAAAAAAACTTTTACAAAGTGGGGAGGAGTTGGTTGCTTATGATGGTTTTGAGCCTTCAGGACAGATTCATATTGCTCAAGGATTGCTACGAGCAATAAATATCAATAAAATGACCAAAGCAGGGATAAAGTTTAAGATGCTAATTGCAGATTGGCATGCAATGGCCAATAATAAAATGGCTGGAGATTTGGAAAAAATTCAAACTGTTGGCAGATATTTTATTGAAGTTTGGAGGGCAAGCGGGATGGATTTGTCAAAAGTGGAGTTTGTCTGGGCGTCTGATTTAGTTAAAGATCCAAAATACTGGGAACTGGTAATTAAAGTTGGCCGAAGCAATGCCTTGCGTCGTTTTATTCGAACAGCTGAGATTATGGGAAGAGAGGAGTCTTTGGATAAGTTAACTGGGGCAATGATTATCTACTCTTGCATGCAAACGGCTGATATTTTTTATTTGGGAGCAAAAATTTGCCAGTTGGGGATGGATCAGCGAAAGATTAATATGTTAGCTCGGGAAGTTGGTCCGATGTTGGGATTTTGGAAGCCGGTGGTTGTCTCCCATCATATGCTTTTGGGACTACAACAAAAATCAAAAATCAAAGATCAAAAATCAAAAATTGAAAAAACAATTGAATTGAAAATGTCCAAGTCTCACCCAGACAGCGCCATTTTTATGACTGACACAACAGAGGAGATTAAAAGAAAAATTAACAAAGCTTATTGTGCAGAGGGGATAGTGGAAAATAATCCAATCTTGGAGTATTACAAATATATTGTTTTTGAAAGTTTTGAGAGGTTGGGGATTAAAGAAGTAATTATCGAAAGGCCAGAAAAATTTGGTGGGTGTATTTCTTTTAAAACTTATGAGGAATTAGAAAAAAATTTTGTCGATAAAAAAGTCCACCCAATGGATTTGAAAACTTCCTTGTGGCGCCTTTTAGATAAGCTGATTGAGCCGGTAAGAGTTCATTTTGAGCAAGATCAAAAGGCAAAAGAGCTTTTGAAAAAAGTTCTCGCTTATCAAGTGACTAGGTAATAACTTTAAAAAATAAATAAGATAAATTCATTTGACTTTCTATTTTTATTTGCTAAAATAATTACGTTACCTGTTATCGTTTTTTTTGTTTTTGTCTCGAATAGTCGAGCAAACTTACAAAAACGATCGATTTTTTTGGGTGAGTAAATTTTTATTCCAATTGGGCTTATTTTTTTTCTTCATTACCCATTTGAAAATAATCTTGATTAATCTTTCTACTTTATTTAACACTATTTTGAAAAGGAGGTGATATTTTGTGAATAAAAAGCTTTATGTAGGCAATCTTTTATATGAGGTAACTGATGAGGATTTAAAAAATCATTTTTCAACAGTTGGCAATGTTGTTTCCGCCACTGTTATTCGTTTTCGTGACACTGGCCGATCAAAAGGTTTTGGTTTTGTTGAAATGGAGACAGAGGAAGGTGCTCAAAAGGCAATTGATTCACTTAATGGGCAAGATTTTAAAGGAAGAAAACTAATTGTATCGCAAGCCAGACCATCACGACCAAGAGGAAATTTTAACAAAAGAGAAAGAGTATAAAATTTAGAAAAATGGCGAAAATCTAATTAAAAAAATTTTCTTTAGTAGGTTATTCTATTTTTTGATATTTTATTAACCGATTTTAAGATAATCTCAAAAAAATTTTTTAAAAAGGAAGTGTAAATTAAAATATTTTTCATTACAATGTTCTTTTAAACTTAAGCTTTGATTTTTTAAAGTGCTGTTATATACTAAATAAATGGTTATCTTGCAGTTGATTTTTTATTTTTTCGCCTTTTTTCTCATTTGGTTTAGTGCTGGTTTAATTGTTAGAGCTGTTGATCGGTTAGCTCATCGTCTTTCTCTTTCTAGTTTTGCCGTTTCTTTTTTTGTTTTGGGGTTTTTAACATCAACTCCCGAGCTTTTTGTGGGAGTAAATTCTATTATTGATAAAAAACCAGAGATTTTTGTTGGTAATCTTATAGGTGCTTCATTTGTTCTTTTTCTTTTGATCATCCCTCTTTTAGCTATTGTTGGTAAGGGAATAAAGTTGAATCACCAATTAAACGAAAAAAATCTTTTT
>CALLVF010000046.1 GCA_938010745.1 uncultured Patescibacteria group bacterium
AAAGGCGGACGATGTGAAGTCTGCGAAGGTCAAGGCGTTAAAAAAATTGAAATGTATTTCTTGCCCGATATTTATATTGAATGCGAAGAATGCAAAGGAAAAAGATTTAACAAAGAAACCTTATCAATTGAATATAAAGGAAAAAACATTGCTCAAGTTTTAGAAATGACGGTTGAAGAAGCAATGAATTTTTTTAAAAACATTCCTGGTTTGTATCAAAAATTAAAAATATTGTATGATGTTGGTTTGGGTTATATAGAATTAGGACAGCCAGCTCCTTCTTTGTCAGGCGGCGAAGCTCAAAGAGTAAAATTGGCAAGCGAACTTTCAAAAAAAGCCACGGGCAAAACTTTGTATATTTTAGACGAGCCTACTACCGGTCTTCATCCTGATGATATAAAAAAATTATTATATGTCTTAAAAGAATTGGTTTTTAGAGGAAACACTGTTTTGGTAATTGAGCACAATTTAGATGTGATAAAAAATGCCGACTGGATAATTGATTTGGGTCCAGAAGGAGGAGAAAAAGGAGGATATATTGTTGCCCAAGGCAATCCTTTTGAAATTGCTAAAAATAAAAAAAGTTACACAGGAAAATATTTAACAATTATAATATAAAAAAGTAAGAAATAAGTAAGAAATCTTTATCCTCTTATTATACCAGAAGATGCCAGAAATTGGTATTTGGTATAATGATGTAAAATGACAAGATTGAAAGTCTCAAAATAAATAATGGTTCTGAATTTCAAGGAATATTTCAAAAAGGAGCTCAAGAATTAGGATTAAATCCTTATTTCAACCAACTAAAAACTTCCAAAGGCAACTCTCTCAATGAAAGATTAAACAGAACCTTAAAAGAAGAATTTTTAGAGTTGGGCAACTTTAATCCTGAATTTGAAATCTTCAACCTTAGACTTCTTAATTGATTGAAATAATTTATCTGCCGGAGACTTCATGAAGCCTTAGGTTACAAAACTCCTATTGAATTTGCCCGGGGAAAACCTCAGTTATCAAAAATGTACTCATCTTGTAAAATTTGACAAAATTGGTGAGGTTTGATAAAGTAAGGGTAGCGATAAGTTTTTAGCTTAATTAAAAATTAAATAAGGAGGTGAGAAGAAAAAATGGAAAGTTTAAGAGTTGTATTGGAAAAAATGTTTTTTAATAAAGAAGAAAAAAAATTAAACAAAGAGATTTATAGCTTATTAACAGAAATAGACGAAGAATTTTGCCGGCTAGAAAAAGAATTTGAGATGTTTACGTCGGTTGAAGCCTATAATAAAACAGTGGCCTTAATTCATTTTTTGATCTATGCACTTTTGATCGCAGAAAAAAAAGGATGGAGAATAGAAGATTGTCGAGTGCTACTTCCCAATGCCTGGCGGATTCACGGATATTCTTCATTTGGAAACCATATACAAACATGGCCGAAGGGATATATGGGTGATTATGAAGTAATTGATATGATAGTTGATAGAAAAGAAGAATCACCGCCAGATAGTTTAGGAGGCATAATCGGAAGGTATGCCTTAAATAGTCCAATAACACAGCAGCATCGGGAAAAGTTGAAAATTCAAACTGAAGCAGTTAAAAAAGTTTGTCAGAAAATTTCAGCACCCAAAATTCTTTCTTTAGCTTGTGGTTCTTCAAGGGATTTAGAGCAGGCGGAATTCGAACTAGAAAAATCTCAAGCAAAAGTTGTGCTTGTTGATTTTGCACCAGAAGCTTTAGAAACATCAAAGATGAGATTGGTAAATATCAGTGAACAGATAGAAACTTTATTAATAGACGTGAGAAAGTTAAAAACTTTTTTTAGAGGTTTACAGGAAAAAAATGGAAAATTTCATTTAATTTTGGCGGGAGGTTTATTTGATTATCTTTCAGATGGGATAATTAGAATGATTATCAAGAACTTGGCTACAGATTTTCTACTCCCTGGAGGTGAGTTTATTTTTACTAATATAGCAAATGGTAATCCCTATCGACCTTGGATGGAAACAATGGGAAATTGGAGATTGATAGAGCGTTCAAAAGAAGATATTGAACAACTCTTAGATTCAAATTCTCTTTTTATCTCTTATGAGATAGAAAAGGAGCCAACCAGCTTAAGTTGGATTGTGAAAATTAAAAAAACAACTTGAAGGCCTTCGCGAAATTTAATACAATAAACGAAGGCCTTTAATTTTTAAGAAGTTCTGATTTATTTATATTTTAATTTATGGACATAAGAAATATTTTCTTAATTGTTTGCTTTTTGTTAGATTTTTTATTGGCTATTATTGTTTATAGAAATAATCCTCGTCGGGAAACAAACATTTCTTACAGTTTATTAGCTTTGTGGGCTGGTTTATGGAGTTTAGGAATTGCTATTTTTAGGACTTCAATAAATTTTTCTACTCAATTATTTTGGAACCGAGAATTTATTTTAGCTGCTGCTTTAATTGTTAGCAGTTTTTTACATTTTTCTTTTGTTTATTCAGCGAAAGAAACGGAGAAGAAATTAAAAAATTGGCAAAGATTTTTGATTTATTTTCCAAATATAATTATTTTGGGGGCAGTATTGACACCTAGTGTTTTAATTGAAGATATAAAAATAAGAGACTGGGGAAATGAAAGTATTTTAGGGTGGGGATATATTTATTATGGAATATATTTTGTCTTTATTTGGACACTGGGCACAGTTAATTTGATAAGAAAATATATAAAGGCTCAAGGGATTTTTAAAGCTCAACTACAATATATTTTAACTGGATTAACTATTTCAGTTATTATTGGGGCGACTTTTAATTTAATTTTTATTTTATTAGGAAATTATAAATGGATTTGGTTAGGTCCTTATGCCTCATTTATTTTTGTTCTATCTACTTCTTACGCCATAATTCGTTATCGTTTAATGGATATTACTGTGGTAATTGGTAAGACAGCGGTTTATTTCCTTTCTTTTGCCACTATCATTGCCATAGCTTTTTCATTTTTTTATTTAAATGAAAAACTTGTTAGTCCTCTACCTATCTATTTTACAGGCCCTTTAATTATTATTGTTTCCATTTTTTTGTTTCAGTTTTTCTTTAAATTTTATGAAAAAATTGCCTCAAGGTATTTTTATTATAGTTTTTATTCTTACCAAAAGGTTCTCACAGATTTGGGAAAGAATTTAGTTAAGGTTTTGGATTTGAAAGAATTATCCTCTTTAATTGTAAAAACCCTAATAGAAACAATGAAGTTGGATAAAACCGTGATTTTATTAAGAGAGGAAAAGACAAAAGATTATCAGATTTTAAAAAACATTGGCTTTAAAGAAGAAAACGGTATTTCTTTAGTGAAAGATAATTTTTTAACTCATTATTTGGAAAGAACCCAGAGACCTTTAATTCTTGAAGAATTGTCATTAATTATTAAAGATGCCAAAGATGAAAAAGAAAGAGAGAAATTTAAAAGTTTACAATCTCATATGAGAAAAATTGAGGCAGCTCTTTGTCTGCCTCTTTTGATTGAAGGAAAAATTATTGGAATGATTGTTTTAGGAAATAAAATCTCAAAAGAACCTTATTCGGTTCAAGACATTGAGCTGTTAATTGCTTTAGCCAATCATTCCTCTATCGCCCTTTATAATGCGCGTTTATACTCTCAGCTCCAAGATTTGTCTCAAAATCTTCAAAAAAAAGTTGAGGAACAGACAAGAGAATTAAGAGAAGCCTACGAAGAACTCAAGGTCTTAGATAAAGCCAAGTCAGAGTTTATTTCAATGGCTTCCCATCAGCTAAGAACTCCTTTAACCGCCATTAAAGGTTATTTATCTATGATTCTTGAAGGTTCTTATGGTAAATTGCCAGAAAAGGTAAAGGAAAAGTTAGAAAATGTCTTTTATTCTTCTGAAAGGTTAATTAGAATTGTCAATGATTTGTTAAACATCTCAAAAATTGAATTAGGCAAAATGGAACTAGAAAAAACGCCTACCAATATTGAAGAATTAATCCAATCTTGCTATGAAGAATTAAAGCTAGAAGCTGATAAAAAGAAATTAAATTTTATCTTCGAAAAACCAAAAGAACCTTTGCCAGAAGTAGAAATTGACTCTTTAAAAATGAGACAAGTAATTATGAACTTAATTGATAACGCCATCAGATATACCCAAAAAGGGAGCATTGAGATTAAAGCAGAAAAAAACAACTCTTTTATTTTAATTTCTATTAAAGATACTGGCGAAGGATTAAACCAAGAAGAACTAAAAAACATTTTTGAAGGTTTCACCCGAGGAACAGCTGGAATTGATCTCTTTATTGAAGGAGCAGGTTTGGGTCTA
>CALLVF010000047.1 GCA_938010745.1 uncultured Patescibacteria group bacterium
TAAATCTTTTGGCTAAAGCATATATACTTTCCTTACTTTCTTTGATATACTTTCTTATGGCAATGGTTGTTCTGGCGTTTTTGTGTAATTTTATTTGCATACGTTCTTTATTATACCATAGAACGTAGCGTTAGTGAACAATTTAACAATTTCTTTTATTGTTTTTCTTTGCCTTTTAAGTCGCCAGACTTGATAATACTGCTTAAGATTTTGGTCATATTATCCAATATGTAGAATAAATTTTGAAGAATGCATTCTCTTTAAGGTATAATACCCACATATGAATAAAAACCACATCAAAATAAAGTTGTTAAACAGAATTTTCGATTCAGTTGTGCCAATTTTCTCTTGGGTTTTAATTACTCTTCCTCTTTGGTTATCCCCCTTTCATCCAGCAGTGGTTGCCTATTTTATCATTGCCTTTGATCTTTATTTTTTTTATAAATCGTCAGTTACTGTCTTTAATGCAGTTATATCTTATAAAAAAATTCTTATCCACCAAAAAATAAATTACTCAAAAAAAATTAAATCTCACAAAAAAATTTCTCAAATTAATCACTTTGTCATCATTCCAAATTATAAAGAGCCTCTTTATAAACTTGAATCAACAGTTGAGGCAATAGCAAAAAACGATTACCCTGAAAAAAAAATTTATCTTGTCCTCGCTTTTGAGGAAAGAGAAAAAGAGGCTTTTTTAAAAGCGAACGTCTTAAAGAAAAAGTATAAAAATTTTTTCAAAGATATTCTTGTTTCATTTCATAGATTAAAACCAGGAGAAGTTGCCGGTAAAGCAAGTAATCAAACCCACGCGGCTAAATTTGTTGATGATTATATAAGTAAAAAGGGATTCGAGAGAAAATTGACTCTTGTTACCATCTGCGATGCCGATAGTCACCTCCCAGCTAATTATTTTTCTTATTTAACATACAGATTTCTCCACGATAAAGAAAGAATTTATCATTTTTATTGGGCTCCCGTTCTTTTATACAATAATTTCTGGCAACTCCCTTTTTTTGTAAGAATGCAGGCAACATTATCATCTATTCTGCGTTTAGCCTTTTTGAATGATAAACAAAACTTAATCCAAATATCAACCTATTCAACTAACCTATGGCTCTTGAAAGATGTTAACTTTTGGGATGTAGATATTATTCCTGAAGATTGGCATATCTATCTGCAAGCCTTTTTTAAGTATGGTGAAAAAATAGCCACTATTCCCCTTTTTACTATTATTAATGGCGACGCTGTTTACTCAGGAAACCTTTTAAAAACGTCATTTAACCGATACGATCAAGAAAGACGTTGGGCTTGGGGTGTTAGTGATATTGGCTATTCTCTTAGAAAATTCTTTAGCACTCCTCATTTGAATCCATTATTAAAACTTAAAAAAATTATTTTTCTTGCTGAACATCATCTACTTTGGCCGACCGCATTTTTTATTCTAACTGTATTCGCCTCTATTCCTCCACTAATTAATCCTGTATTCAAAAGAACAGTTTTAGGTTTTCTTCTTCCTCAAATAGCAGGATTAATTCTTACTCTTACCTCATTTATGCTAATTGCTTATGTATACTTAGACGTTAAACTCCGCGAAAAAGTTAATCAAAAGACCAAAATGTATTTTTTACCCCTTCTTATTATCCAATGGTATCTTTTACCTATTGTTTCTTTCCTCTTCTCCTCCTTACCTGCTTTGGATGCTCATACTAGAATTTTATTGGGAAAAAAGATAGAATATAGAGTTACCGAAAAAGTTTAAAAATTTTTTAAGCTTTAAAAACCAAATAAAAAATCAGTAATTTCAAAGGCCAACCATGGTAAATTATCTTTTTAATAACACCCCTTTAATGTTTCTTATCCAATCCTTTTGGCGCGATGAAGCTTTTTCCTATCTTTTAGCCAAAAAAAATATTCAGGAGATTATATTTTTAACTGCTCAAGACTATAATCCGCCTCTTTACTATCTTATTCTTCATTTTTGGATAAAAATTTTTGGCTCATCGGAAATAGCAATAAGAAGTTTGTCCTTGATATTTTTTTGGGCAACGATTTATATTTTTTATCTATTTTTAGTTAAGGTTCTAAAAATTAAATCAACTTTATTTACTATTAGTTATTTACTTCTTGTTACTCTCAATCCACTTTTACTTTATTTCGCTTTTGAAGCTCGAATGTATACGATGTTCGCTTTTTTTTCTTCTCTATCTTTTTATGCTTTTTACCAAAAAAAATCAAAACTTTACATAATTTCCTCAATTCTTGGTTTTTATACTCACTATTTTATGATTTTTGTATTTTTCAGCCAAATATTTTATTTTTTTATTTTCGAAAAAAAGAAAAATATTTTTTCCAAAAAGCAAATATTTAGTTTTGTTATTGTTTTTCTCACTTTTCTTCCCTGGTTCTTTTTGATTTTTTTTCAGCAAAATTATCTTTCACAATCCTTCTGGATAAAAAAACCTCCCCCTTCTTTTTTAATCTCACTTCTTGCTGTTATTTACACTGGTTATGAATATGAATTTAAATTTTTTGATCAAACAATTTTAAAATTGTCACTTTTCTTTCTTCTTTTACTAATTATTGGTTTTATAAAGAATCATCAAAAAAAAATATTTTACTTTTTTCTCCTTTGGGCAATTATTACCCCTATTTTTATTGGGATAGTTTCATTTTTTAAACCACTTCTTCTCCCTCGCTACTTAATATTTACAACTTTTGGCTTATTACTTCTTATAATCTTTATTACTGAACAATTACCTCGACCATTTCGATTAGTTATTCTTCTTCTTCTTTTCTTAGTAACAATTCATTACAACATGTTACAGGTTAAAGAAAGAAAAAAAGCCAATTTAAGAAGAATAATAAGGGAAATAAAATTTTTAGCGGGAAAGGATGATTCTCTTTATGTAACCAATGTATTAGACTTTCATACTGCCAGTTATTATTTTGATGAAAAGCGAACTTTTATCTACGGAAAAACCTATGAGGAAGTTCCTAATTATGTCGGGAAAGTATTAATTCCAAAAGAAAAATTTATCAATAAACTTCCGATTTATCCTAATAAAGCATTTATTTTAACATCTGAAAATAACTACGAAATTCAATCGACTCTTTAAATCTACAAAAACAATTTAGAAAAATTTTTGGTTCCGGAGCTTCGATTCGAACGAAGATAAACGGGTTCAGAGCCCGTTGTCCTACCTGTTAGACGACTCCGGAATAATTAATCATGGAATTTAGATTCTAAGTAGTTTGCCATTATTTTACTAAAATTATTTTACTAAAAAATTTAAGGAATGGGAAAACGAAGAGCAAAATTTTTCACTTTTTTTCTTAGTATTTTAATTTCTCTATTTGCTTTCATTTTCTTTTCAAATGATTCAATATACTTCTGTCTTGTCTCTTTGTTAGCAGGTAAATGATAATCTTTGATAAGATTAATAACTTGCAAAATTATTTTACCTATAAATTTCATTTCTTTCTCTTTCATACCTCTTGTCGTTGCCGCTGGCGTTCCCAGTCTTACTCCTGATGGATAAAATGGTGAAGAGGACTCGCCAGGGACTGTATTTTTATTTAAAGTCAAACCCACTAAATCAAGAGCTTTTTGGACAAAAATTCCTGCTCCTGCTCCCAACGTTGAGGTTAAATCAATCAAAATCAGATGGTTTTCTGTCCCTCCACCCACCAATTTTAAGCCGCCTTGACTTAAAACTTTAGCTAAAATCTTAGCGTTTTTAACCACTTGTCTAGCATACTTCTTAAATGATGGTTGCATCGCTTCATATAAAGCAACGGCTATGGCGGCTACTTGATTATCATGGGGACCTCCTTGAAGACCTGGAAACACTGCTTTATTAATTTTTTTAGGTAACTGAGGATCTTTTTTTAATCCTTTTGGAGTTATCATAATCATCGCTCCTCTTGGTCCACGTAAAGTTTTATGAGTGGTAGTTGTAACAATATCAACATAAGGAACAGGAGAGGGATGAACCCCTCCAACGACAAGACCAGCAATATGAGCAATATCAGCTGCCAAATAAGCTCCTATTTCATCAGCTATTTTAGCAAATTTTTCATAATGAAACTTTAAAGGATATGCTGTTGCACCAACCCAAATTAATTTTGGTCGGTATTTTTTTGCTAAATGTTTAATTTCCTCATAATCGAAAAGGTCAGCTTTTTCAGGATTAAGATTTGAGATTTGAGATTTGAGAGTATATTGAATGCTTTTATAGTAAATCCCTGTCGCAGATACATTATGACCATGAGTTAAATGTCCTCCTGCAGTTAACGCTTGCCCCATAACCACATCGCCTGGTGTACAAATAGCTAGATAAACAGCTAAATTAGCTGGTGATCCTGAGTAGGGTTGAACATTAACAAAAGGAACGCCAAATAATTTTTTTGCCCGCTCTTGACATAAAATTTCTACCTCATCAACATATTCATTACCTCCATAATAGCGTTGTTTTGGATAACCTTCAGAATATTTATTTAAGAAGCAGGAAGATAAAACTTTACGCACATCTTTTGAAGCATAATTTTCTGAAGGGATTAATTCTATCCCTTCTTTTTGTCTCTTTTCTTCTAATTTAATTAGTTGATTTATTTTTTTATCTTTCATATTTAATAGATTTAAAAATTAAATTTTTATTATTTTTCAGTATATCATAAGTAAAAAATAAAATCAGCAGGAATTTAAAAATTTATTAGATGAAAATTATATAATATAAGTTACATATGGTATGGTAATCACTCTGATTTTATCTAATATTGTGATGATCTTTGTTTTTTTAATTAAGCTTGATCACCTACCCCCTCAAATACCTCTTTTTTATTCTCGTCCTTGGGGAGAGGAACAATTAGCAGATTGGTGGATGATTTTATATTTAATTTTAGTACTTAATACTCTTTTTTTTCTTAATAACTACATTGAGAAAAAATTTTTTGCTGATAACCAATTAATTGCAAAAATATTTACTTATTTAAATTTTTTTTTAATTATTACAGTTACTTTCATTTTTATTAAAATTATTTTCTTAATTTCATGAAACTAATTCTAGCTTTTTTCTTTTCCACTCTTATCTCCTTTCTTTTCACTTTTCCTACCATCAAACTGGCAAAAAAATTTGGTCTTGTAACTGATAGAAAAAAAAGATATCATCCGGCCCATACCCATACTGGTATTGTACCCAGAGCCGGTGGCTTACCAATTTATTTAGGATTATTAATCAGCTCACTTGTATTTTTACCAATCAATAAAATCATGATTGGTATTTTACTTAGCTCATTTTTAATAATACTTATTGGAATTTGGGATGATTATGCTGATATTTCTCCTATATTTAGATTTTTTGCAAACATTATAATCTCATCAGTTGTTGTTGGTTTTGGACTCGGAATTCCTTATATCTCCAACCCTTTTGGCGGTATAATCCCCCTAGATACGATAAAAATCAACTTCTTTTTTTTTGGAGAGAGAAATATTTTACTAATAGCCGACCTTATCGCTATTGTATGGCTTACCTGGACTACCAATATGGTTAATTGGAGTAAGGGCGTAGATGGTCAACTACCAGGTTTTGTTGCTATAACGGCTTTTTTTTTGGGAATTCTTTCTCAAAGATTTACTGCCCATGACATCTCACTTCAAACCACAACTATTTTTTGTTTTATTGTTGCTGGAGCTTTTCTTGGATTTTTGCCGTGGAATTTTTACCCTCAAAAAATAATGCCTGGCTATGGAGGAGGAGCTCTAGCGGGCTTTCTGCTTGGCATCCTTTCCATACTTTCTTTTGGTAAATTAGGAACAGCTACACTCCTTTTATCGGTACCAATGATTGATGCCTTTTATACAATTTTTAGGCGAGCAAAAAATAAAAAATCTATCTTTAAAGCAGATTGGGGGCATTTTCATCATCGACTACTTGAAATTGGTTGGGGAAGAAGACGAATTGCTATTTTTTATTGGATAATAACTTTTATTTTAGGTATTTATAGTATGTTTTTAAAAGGTAACGAAAAACTAATTGCCTTTTTTAGTATTGCTGCTATGATAACTATTTTCATAGTTATTATTGATCATATTAAGAAAGTACCTTATGATAAAATTTCATAAAAAAATTAGAAAAATTTACAAATTTATTACTTAATATTTTTTTAGGATGAGGTACTACATTAAAACCTTTGGTTGCCAACAAAATAAGGCAGATTCAGAAAGAATTGCTTCCGCCTTTGAAAGCCGAGGTATGAAAAAAGCAAAAGGATATTATGATGCTGATTACATTGTAATAAATACCTGTATGGTCCGCCAATCAGCAGAGAATAGAGTCTATGGCTTGGTTAACAATCTATCAAAGTTAAAAGCCAAAAAAAATCAATTAAAAATCATTGTCACCGGTTGTATGGTTGGGATAGCATTCCGAGATAAAAGTGGAAAGTATCTAAAAAGACTTCGAGAAATCATGCCTGCAGTTGATGAGTTTATGCCTATTGAAGAAGTAGGATTTGATAATCCGCCTGTCAGACAAGATAAAATTAATGCCTGGATACCCATTTCCAACGGTTGCAATAACTTCTGTACTTTTTGTGTTGTCCCCTTTACCCGAGGAGCAGAAATTAGTAGACCTTATGAAAATATAATTGAGGAGGCGAAGGAATTAAAAAAAAGAGGGTACCGAATGGTAACTCTTTTGGGACAAAATGTTAATTCTTATGGCTCTGATTTAATAAAAGATATTTATTCTACATTCGACAATAAGAGAAATTTAAAAAACCGAATATCTAATATCCAATATCTAATATCAAAAAAATCTCTTAAACCAATTTATGTTAAACATTTGGGTCGTTATCGAATTCCAACCTTGTTTCCTTATTTACTGGAAGATGTTGCTCAACTTGGTTTTGAAAAGGTAGACTTTATTTCCTCTAACCCTTGGGATTTTTCTAAAGAGTTAATTGAAGTTATTGCTAGAAACAAAAATATCACAAGAACAATTCATCTACCAGTTCAATCAGGCGATGATAATGTTTTAAAACGAATGAATCGTTGGTACACCGCCAATGAATATCTTGAGCTTGTTTCCAATATTAAATCACGCATACCAGAAGTCAAATTCACCACCGATATTATCGTCGGCTTTTGCGGGGAAACTGAAAAAGAATTTGAAAATACAGTAAAACTCTGCCAAAAAGTTGGTTTTGAAAAAGCGTATATTGCTATGTATTCTCCTCGACCAATGACAGCGGCAACAAAAATAATGAAAGATGATATCCCTTACTCCGTCAAAAAAAGACGATGGCAAATTTTGGAAGAATTAATTAATAAATCAAAGATAAAAAATTAAATAATAAAGTGACCAGTATCAAAATAAACAATTCTTTTTGCTAATTCAGGATCACTTTTACACACCTTTAAAACAGCTCGACGATCATAAATACTGCTTTCAACAATATATGTTATAAATGGCAAATTTGGTTGTTCGTTAGAGTAATTATTAATTATTCGTAATATCTGATCAGCTCTACTATCTATATTAAGTGACTTGCCTGTAACTATTTTTAACTTACCCTTCCCCCATTTTTCTAAATTGGATATTGCTGATTGATTAACAAAAGGAAAATTATCAATTCCTTCTCGCTTAAATAAACCCACAACACCTATTAACCAAGGGTATTTTTTTTTAATTGAATCAGAGTTTTTCCTGCTAGTTAGAATGTAAGTAAGATTCGACTTTCGAACGATCTCTCTTAATAACCTAAAAGTATTCAAAGGAATTTTTCTTTGATTTTGGGAAAAAAAGCATTCAAAGGTTGTGCAAGAACTCCATCAAGATCAAAAATAGTAAGAACTCTATATAAATCTCTTCTTAAAGCTGATAATTCTTGCTCATAAGGAGAAAGACTCTGATAGTTACTCTGCCCTAATAGCGATTCATAAAAAATTTTTTCTAATTCTGGATTAAAACCATTTCCTAAAAAAACAACTCGACTTCCCGTCTTCATAATTTCCCTACCAATTAAAACTTTATCAAAATAAGTTGGATTAAAAAATTCTTTTATCATCTATAGAATTATATCATAATTAATCCTATAATAAATATCTACATCTTAACAATGTTTTTTACCTTTTCAAACCATTGACAAAACGAGCAATCTTTTGCTGAATGTGGAACAGAACCTTGAAGAATTTTAATTGCTTTGTCAATCTTTTTTTTAATATCTTTTTCTTTTCTTTCAATTTTAACAACATGAGTAATCATTGGAAAACCATCGGAAAGTTCAAGTGTCATCTCTGGAAAAAAATAAATCAAATAACCAAAATTAGCAGTTTTTAAATCATTTTCTTCAAGTAAAAATAAATATCCATCAATCTGATTTTGATACGCTGATAAAGTCTCTTTTTCCCGTGGATCTGATGAGGAAGTTTTAAAATCAATTGGGATATGAAAATCACCATCAACTAAACATTCATCTAACTTTCCATAAAAACCATAATTTTCATTATGTTTGTAAAAATATGCTGCTCTAAAAGGTTTTTTCAGTTTTCCTTTAATTTTTCCTTCAATTAGAGGTGGCAATTGATCCATTTGCCGATACTTATTAAAATATTTTTTATAGGTAATTGCACCTAAGATTTAATAATTTGTAATAACTTTGTCTTAATATCACG
>CALLVF010000048.1 GCA_938010745.1 uncultured Patescibacteria group bacterium
AAAAGAAGTGTTTGAGGGGTTTGAGATTGTTAAATAAACAAATAGGCAAATAAGCAAATAAGCAAATATTACAAATAAACAAATAAATACTTAAATGTTAGAATGAATTAATGAATAAATATCGCAATACTTCGAGAGATATTAATACCCGAATCTACAATTTTGTTGTTAGTTGTTTTAAAAATGTTGTTAAAAAGATTCCTAAAAAGACAGAAAATCTTCCAATAATAGAACAAATATCATCTTCACTAACCTCAATAGGAGCAAACGATCAAGAAGCTGACGGCTCAATAACTAGAAAAGATTTTATTGCCAAATGTGCTATTGTCAAAAAGGAAGCTAAAAAACATCCTATTGGCTTTCATTTATTAAAGATGCAGAACTATTAGACAGAAATATTATTAAACCATATATTAAAGAATGCCAAGAAATCCTTTTTATTGTTTCTAAAATTATTTTAAACACTCGCAGTTGAATCCTATTTGCAATATTTGTTTATTTGATTATTTGTAATATTTTTAATAGTTGCAAAAATAAAAATCTTTGGTATAATAGAACAATTAGGTTTATGAAAAACACGGTTTTATTTTACATTATCCTCCTTTTCATTGTCCTTATATAAAGGAGGGGAGGATGTGTAGATAAAACCAAAAATAAAAAAAAATTTTAAAAAACATCCTCCCGGAAACGGGAGGTTTTTTGTTGAGAGAAAGCTTATTTTTGAAACCTTTTTAGTTATTAGTTTCCTTATCATCTTTTTTGCGTTGATAGGAATAAGAGAGTAAAAAATAAAAGTTTTTATTTATATAGTTATGGTAGAAGAATTAAAACCATATACAGCCAATGAAGAAATCACCCGTTCAAAATACTTAGAGGATGAGTAATTAGAGTATGAACCAACGCCTGAAGAAACATGTAGTTGGGTAGAAAATTTGGTAAAAGAAACCGAGAAGAGCGGACAGTAGCGCGAGTTGAGACAGAATATTTATCAAATTTATTTAAAGAAGGAGTGAATCAAGCAAGAACTCTAGGCAGGAACTTTTATCTGGAAAAGAACTTAACTGGTGGGATATTAAAAAGTATAGAAAAATAATGGGTAGAGTTTTTAATGTTACCTCAGAAGGTCAATTGGTAGCATTATTAGGACAGTGTGCCTTAAATAGATTTTAATGTTGAACGATAAGTGATTAATTAAAAATTCGTTTATCAGTTTCCCGCCTGCGATGGTGGGGTTTTAGCAATATGAGTAGAGGACCAGAAAGCTTTAGACCGATCGAGCGGCAAAGGCTAACGCCTTCTGTCCCTGATCCATTAGAGGGTATTATTGAGGGCGCAAACAGACATGAAAGATATCGCCGATTTATGGATGATGTATTGTCAAAAATCTGGCCTGAAGGTACTGAATCAGGAGAGTGGGGTAACGATTTTCACAGAACTGAAAGATTTGAAGGTGGAAACATCGATGGATATAGTCAATTTTCTCCATGCGCACGGGATCCAAAAGCGATTACTGCTGCTCAATTCGAGGCGATGGTACAAAACTTAGGAACTCCTGATTATATTCGAGTGATTTCTGTTCCTCCGCAAATATTGGTACCAGATACGCCCATTGTTAATGTTGGAGGGTCGTGTGTTATAGAAACCCACGGTGTAAGAACATTAACAGAATTAAAAAAATATTTATCTAATCTTCGGGAGCGATTGACGGACCCAAATATTTCCCCTGAAAAAAGAACTGAACTCCAACGAGAAATTGATAGATACAGTCGATATTTGTCAGACGTGGCTAGAAGAATGATTGATATGGCTCCAACTATTACTCACATATCAGGAGCACTTCTTGGAGGATACGAAAGCGGAGTCCATCTTATTGAAAGCGATATGTGGAGAGAAAGGATAGAGAAAGAATATGAATTACCCCACGAAGAAGCGGTCCAAATAGTTAAAGATGCATATCAAAGAATTCATGAAGCAGTGCAAAGAAGGTCAAGATTGATTAACCCTAACTCAACCCTTATTGCTGTCAATTTCGATGAGCTTGGATTAAGAGAGGCAATTGGTAAATGGTTGTCTCAAATTGGACTAGCTGAGGCTGACGATTATCGAGTAATCGAAGTAATTTACACCTATGTTGGACCACAACAGCTTGATCTTTTAAAACGAGCTCTACAAAATCGTTTACAATCAGGAGAATTAACAGAGGAAGAGTGTCTAAAAGCCCAAAGAATGCTTAATGCCACCTATCATGTGAGAGGTAAACAAGTAGACCATCTCCGTTGGGGATCAATGAACTTACCAAAAGACGTTATTATGGGGTTGCGAGAAATGACAGATGAAGAGCAAGAAAAACTTAAAACAGACGTCGCTTACAAAATAGGAGTTCGTTTAATGCAGGCAGTTTATAGGGCACACAAAGAAAATCGGGCTAACGCAATTGCCGTTGGATTCGCTGATCTACCTACTTTTGGCGGTGGCGTCCAGCATGAAGACAGAAATGTCGGTTTTCAATTCAAAGGAAGACCTGGGGAGGAGGCATACTTTAGTTCAGTTCAACAACAACTAACTCATCCTGCCCGACTCCATCGATTAAATGTTAATGAACACTTAGAGTGGTTAAAAGGTTATACTGTTGACAACACTCTGGTTAAAAAGCAATTACTCATTGAATTAGAAAAACTCCAAGAACAGGTCAAACCTTTTGAGACAGCATTAAATACGGCCACAAAGAAGTTATCAGAAATTGAAAGAAGAATTGCTTCTTATGATGCTTTGATAGAAACACAAAAAGGAATAATTAGGCTTGTTGATTTTTTAAGCTCTGATGAAATTCAGACAGTTGACACCGAACTTCAAGCAAGCGCCAAAACTTTATTGGACCAAATACAAAAAAAATTAGCCGCTGTCAAAAAGAGAGCAGATGAGGGAATAGCGACGGATCAAGATAATAAAGACTTAGAACAATTGCCACAACTGATTGAGGTATTATCAGCGGTTTGTAGTGGTCGTAAACCAGAACTTACTGACAGTATTCGAACAAATCTTAACGAAATAAAAGATGGAGCTCAAAAAATGATTGTAGATCTCGAGATTCAAAAGGAAAAAAAACTCAAAGAACAACAGCAAGCTCAGCAAGAAGTAGCTCGTGCTCACGATCAGTTAGCTCCTTTTATGTCTGCGCAACAAAGAATTGCCGAAATCAGACAAGAAATAACTCAGATTGCTTCACTAAGTTATTTTCCTTTAAGAGATAATCCTTTTGTTCATCATGCCATGCAATTTTTATGGGACCCAGATTTTGTATTTTTCCTGAAAGAGGTTGTGTTAATTCAAGAACAAAGAAGTCAAGGGCTCCTAACAAAAGAAGATGCAAATAAAAGAATGCGCGAACTTATGGCAACGATTTATCCAAAACTTGAAGCCTACATTAATTATCTTTATGGTAGAATTGATTATCCTGATGCTATAAGAAACAGTAGAGTATTTGCTAGTTAATTATCATTTAATTATCATTAATAATATGCTATTATCCGAGATCTTAACAATATATCATTTACTCGATAGGCCAACAAAACCAGGAAGAGAATTGCTAAGATTATTTAAAAAATACAGGATTGGAACAATAACTTTAAAAGAAGTCAAAGAAAAAAAAGGGTCGACGGAGTTTATTAAAATTATTATTCCCGGCAGAAAGGGAAGGATAAAAAACGGGAAAGCACCAACCCTTGGAATAATTGGGCGCCTCGGTGGTGTTGGCGCCCGACCAAAGATCATTGGCTTTGTTTCTGATGGGGATGGTGCTTTAACTGCTTTATCTGTTGCCCTGCGATTGATAAAAATGGCTAGCAATGGAGATGTATTTGAGGGTGATATTATTATTGCTACCCACGTTTGCACCAACGCCCCAACCACACCTCATGAACCAGTTCCATTTATGGGCTCTCCTGTTGATTTAGCCACAATGAATAAATATGAAGTTGACAAAAAGATGGATGCGATTTTAAGCATTGATACATCACGAGGAAACAGAATTATCAATTACGTCGGTTTTGCGATTTCCCCCACTGTTAAAGAAGGATATATTTTAAGGATTAGTGAAGATTTATTATCAATAATGGAACAAACGACCGGTAAATTACCGGTTACTTTTCCTATTACTATTCAGGATATTACCCCTTATGGGAACGGCTTATATCACTTTAATAGTATTATGCAACCGGCAGTAGCCACTAAAGCTCCGGTTGTTGGGGTTGCCATTACTTCAGAGGTACCGGTAGCTGGGTGTGCTACTGGAATTACCAACGCCCCTCAAATCGACGCTGTTGGCAGGTTTGTCATTGAAGTGGCCCAAAGATTTGGTCAAGGCAAATGCTCTTTTTATGATAAAAAAGAGTATAACCTCATCATTAAAAAATACGGTAAGTTAACCAAATTTCAAGAGCTGCGCTAGCCTAAATATGGAAGCTGAAGATCTGCGTAGAAACGCCGTCAATAGAGCTAGAGAGAGGCGAATTGACAACTGGTCAGGAATAAAGTTTTTTGATGGCGATCCTCTGCCCGATAAATTACAGGAGCGTGTTGCAGGAATTACTATTGATTATTTAAGAGAACAACGGCACGTTTGGCGACCAGAAGAAACTGTTGAAGCAGCGAAACTTTTTTTCGGAATTGAATCAACTGGTCAACGATTGGGATTACAAGTAATTGGTGAGCCTCAAAGTGGTAAAGGATCCATCCTCTTTGGCCTTTCAGAAATTTGCGATGTTTTGGGAATAGGTTATGTGTTTATTGATGGACATCATCAAGAAGTTGAAGGAAGCGTGGTTGCGGAAACAATCGATAATGCACGTAAAATGAGAATCCCTGTTTTCTTTGATAGTACAGATTATTTATTTTTAGGGTCTCGTAGTGCTGGAAGGTCCATCTCAATAAACAAACAAAAGAAGAGAGTTCCTGTTATTATGAGGGCAATTGATGAGGCAAAAACTATTCCTATCGCTATCACTGCCCATGATGAGTTATGGGCGAAAGAATTTCTTAATCTAGATTTAAGAGAGCAGTTTGCTTATATTCTCAACAGCTTCCCAAAATATACTCTTTCGCCTTATTTACAATCAGAAGCCTCAATACGACAATTCTTACTTGACAATCAAATACCCGAGTGGGTAGTAGATTATTTATTAGGTATGAAAAATGATAGCTTTGTCAGAGAAGAACTGGCAAAATTAACCCCTCAGTCACTAATTGATTTGGGTTGTAATTTGGGGGGAAACACCCAATTTACTGATGAAGATATATTGACTGCCTTAAAAGCTTTTTGTGTGCTGAAAGATCTTGCCCGCGCAGAAAAGGACACGTTGTTGTCATTGGTGGAAACTCTCGTTAGCCCCGAGGTGACACTAACACAAAAACAGGAAGCTATTTATCAATTGGGGGTTTTGCTATTAAAACTCGAAGGCCGTCGGAGAAATTTGATTGAAATTAGAAGGAAAAAATTACCTCGGTCGTAAGGTTTGCCGGACCAGCAGCAATACCCAATCCAACCCGCGATGTTGGTTGGTCTCAAACCTTCGGTATCTAACGGTATTTGATTTTGTTATATAATATTTTATAATACTTTTTATGATAAACAAAATTGTTCTCTTATCAAAACAGCTCATCTCTCTCCCCTCAACCAAAGACAATCCTCAAATGCTTAAAAAAGTTTTGGAAGAGGCTTTGATGGAGGTAAAAGACTTTACCATTGAACGCTTTGAAAAAAACGGCGTTTCTTCAGCTTTAGTTTACAAAGAAAAGACAAGACCTAAGCGATTTAAAATAATTTTAAATGCTCATTTGGATGTGGTTGCGGGAAAAGTTGAACAATTTAGGCCTTATGAAAAGGAGGGCAAACTTTATGGACGGGGGGCAATTGATATGAAAGCAGCAGCCGCGGTTGAGATTTTGGTATTTAAAGAGGCAGCTAAAAATCTTCCCTACCCTATTGCTTTACAGTTGGTAACCGATGAGGAGGTGGGAGGATTTTGCGGAACAAAATACCAAATTGAAAAAGGAGTAAGCGCTGATTTTGTTATCGCTGGTGAACCAACTGATTTTGGAATAAACAATAAAGCCAAAGGAATAATTTGGGCAAAAGTCAAAACTAAAGGCAAATCAGCTCATGGAGCTTATCCTTGGCAAGGTGATAATGCTTTATGGAAGGCAAAAAAAATTTTAGATAAGATTGAAAAAATTTATCCTCTGCCAAAA
>CALLVF010000049.1 GCA_938010745.1 uncultured Patescibacteria group bacterium
AAACCATAGCTATTTTTAATTTTATTCCTTAATTTATTACGTCAAATCGTTATCATTTTTTAATCAAAATTCTAGTTGAAGATTATCATTTCTTACTATGTATGATGATTAAGAAATTTAGACTAGTTTATTAATCTCAAAACCAAAAAGAGAGGAAAAATACGGCAATCAAATTTTAAAGTAGCAAAAATAATATCAAATGAATAACTCTTCATGTTAACCGCTACATTCATTTTAATCCTAGCACTGACAATTTAATTAAAAATCCATTGGGTTGTTTTGTTCATTTTAAAATTTCTAAAGTATCGAAAGAAAAAATCTGAAAGACTCTCTTCCCAAAAATTTCAATTACAAAGGCAGATAATTACAAAATTAATAAAAAAAATACTCTCGAATATTACAATCGCCACAGTTTATGTACTTTAGGCTATTTTTCAACACTGTAAAACTTCACTCTGTCACCTCTAAACATCAAATCAATCTCACCAGTTGGGCCATTGCGGTGTTTGGCAACATAAAGCTTTACTAATCTTTTATTTTGATCAAGAAGATCTTCTGACTCCTCCTCGAAATACAAAAATAATACTACATCAGCATCTTGCTCAATACTTCCGCTTTCTCGCAAATCAGATAATTGCGGCTTTTTTGTATTTCGCTGTTCAACTGCGCGCGACAGCTGAGATATCGCCAAAACTGGCACCTTTAATTCTCGCGCTAAATTTTTCAACCCTTGAGAAACAAATGATACCTCCTGTACTCGATTGTCAAATCTTCGGCCAGCATCAGCCAATTGCAAATAGTCAACAATAACTAGTTTAACATCTTTTTCAACCTTTAATTTTCTGGCCTTCGTTCTCATCTCCAAAATTGAGGCCCCCGGTGTATCATCAATAAAAATCGGTGCCTCTGAAAGAACACCCACTGCATCAGTTAACTTTTTATAGTCATCATCAGAAAGCCTGCCTGTTTTTAGTCTCCATCCATCAATATCAGCTACTCCCACCAAAAGTCGATCAACCAGTTCTTCTTTACTCATCTCAAGTGAAAAAAATCCCACTGGTGCTTTTTCTTTTAATGCCACGTTTAAGGCAATATTTAAAGCTAAAGTTGTTTTCCCCAAAGCCGGTCGGGCGGCTAAAACTATAAGATTGGAATCTTGCATTCCGGCTAGTTTCAAATCCAATTCAGTAAAACCAGTTGCTAACCCCCGCAGTCCTGTACTTTTTTTGCTAAACTCTTCTAATCGCTCAAAACTTTCCGTCAAAATTTCTTTTAGCTCAACAAAATCTCGGTGTAGATGCTCTTGAGATAAGCTAAAAATTGCAGTCTCAGCCTCATCTAAAAGTTTTTTAATGTCTTCTTTCTCCTCAAATGATTTTTCCACTAAGCGGGAGGATAAATCAATTAATTTTCTTTTTACATAATGATTTTTAACAATCTGTCCATAATGTTCAATATAGGCAGAAGTAGGCACAGTATTTATTAATTCACTTAAATAACTGGTTCCCCCAATTCTTTTTAAGTTTCCATCTTTTTTTAGCTGAGCCTGTAAGGTAACAATATCTATTGGTTGTTGTTTCTCAAAAAGAGTAAGCATAGCAGAGAATAAAATTTGATGTTCTGATAAATAAAAATGTTCAGGCTTTAAAAATTCAGCGACTAAATTTATCGCCGCATGGTCAATAAGCAATGCGCCTAAAACAGATTTCTCTGCATCAATATCATGTGGAGGGACTTTTAGAGGCTGCGAAGATTCCATAGTATAATACTTTATTTCTAGTTTTAAATAAATTTACTGATAATTGGTTAGATATTTAGGTATTAGAAATTGAGAATTATTTAGGTAACTTGGTTAAATTAGAAATCAGGCTTATATCAACTGCTTGGCTCCATAACAATAATTTTCAACTCTTCTTGCAGTTCTTCTTTCTTAACTACAAGCTTTGATATTGGAGATATCTTTTCCAAACCAAATTTTCTCAAAAACTCCTCAACTCCGGTTAATTGACCAAAAATATTTTGATTAATTTTTGGATGTTTATAATGCATTGGGATAACAATTGATGGTTCAATTTTTTTTACCAGTTCAGCTGCCTTAGTTGAATCTATGGTGTAAAAACCACCAACAGGAACAAATAAAATGTGTATCTCACCTAAAGTCTCAAAAAAACTATCTTCTGGAACAAAACCCAAATCACCACAATGCAAAAGGGAAATTCCCTCCACCTCAATTTTATAAATAATATTCTCCCCTCGCTCAGCCCCCTTTTTTGTGTCATGATAGCTTTGATAGCCAGTAATGCGTACACCCAATTTTTCATACTCTCCAGGAAGATCAACGATAAATAAAGAAGGTTTATCGGCGATTGACAATTGAAAAGGTTTTATAAAATCATGATCTTGATGATGATGAGAGACAGTAACAATATCAGCCTCAACCTTGGGAAATTTTAAGCCAACCATTTGTGGATCAAATGGATCAGTCACTAAACGAGCAGTTTTTGTTTTGATAAAAAAAGAGGCATGACCTAAATATTTGATATCCATAGTAGCTTTTTCAGCATACCAAATCAAGTATCAAAAATCAAATATTAAAAATATAAATAATTTTGAACTTTTACAAAGTCATTTTAATCTTTGAATTTTGAATTTCTATTTACATATCCTCTCTTTAATCTCTTCTTGCTGTTTCTTAGGTAGCTTATCGATTTGTTTTATAAGATTACCAACTGTATTTTCAAAGAAAAAATCAGTAAAAACATCAGCTGACTTGGAGGCACTATCAGCAACTAAAGTTGTTACCTCTCCCAAAACATTACCTGTTACCTCCTCTACTTTTTTTACTCCTTTGTTAATATTTTCTGGCACTGACTTTTTAATATCCTCAATTAAAGCTTCTCCTAATACTTCATTTTTTTGAGAATTTTTAAGCATATCTTTTTCATATTTGTGTTTCATGTAAAAACGATTGATAAAAAAAGCCGTTAGAATCAGCGTTATAATAAAAAAAATTTTAAATAATAAAACTTTATCATATTTTTCCAATGGTTTTATTACCATATCTTTATATTTTTATATTTTAAACCTTTCAGGAATCAATTAGCAATTTTTCTTTACCTCTAACATATAACTTTCTACCTTTATTATGTATAACGTATAACATGTAACTTAGAACTTTTGTAATTTCTAATTCCTAACTTCTAATTTCTAATTTTTAATTACTAATATCAAATGTCCAATATCAATTATAAAATTTTTAATTTTTCAATTTTTAAATTTTTAATTGTATTTTTTAATTTTTGACTTTTAATTTTTAATTTATTTTATAGTATAATTCTCTTACTGGTGACTGTAGCTCAATGGTAGAGCGTCAGCCTGTGGAGCTGAATGTTGCGGGTTCAAATCCCGTCAGTCACCCTAAATTGCTTTAGCTTAATTATTGACTCAAAAGATTAAAAAACTATTTGAGTTTAGTTATTTTCCTTAAGCAAAATAAAGTAAAAGTTATCATCCAAAGTTTTTTAACAAACTTTAGCCTGGATAGTTTAGTGGTAAAACAAACCCTTGGTAAGGGTTAGACTGTGGGTTCGATTCCCACTCCAGGCTCAAATTTTTTATGTTATAATATCGGCTACAAAAAAAGCGCGCCGGGCCTTTGACCTCACGTCGCTGACTCGGCTGCGCTTAAGTTAGTCATCTGACAACTAACAGCAAACTCTTGTTTTTTTATCTTGTCCACAAAGCAGCGGGCAAATTCTCTTCTTCAAGATTAAATGTCTTATATAATTGCATAAAACTTAATTTTTAATTTATAATCTGGCCATTAATTTCAAGTTAACATATCCTATAAGATTTGTCAAGAGTATTTTTTTCTTAAAACTTTCTATAACTTCTGTTAGGTAGAATAGGTTTACACTTGAGCATTTTTAATTTTTACTATAAAATTATGTCTTCAAAGATTAAACTTTAGCCTTTATCTGTTTAAGGTCTTTGGTTATTATCTTTATTTCTGACTTTTTTAATTAAAGGATAAAAATACATTATCAACCCCGTCAACCCCATAATCGCCAATATTGGGCTAAAAAAATTACTTACTAACCGATGAATCTTTCTGGCAGTAAAATCATCAATAATTAAGAAATTGCCTTCCATAACCTGACCAGTTAACCACATAATTAGACTTAAAAAAATCGTCAAAAACATAAAAATCCGATGAATTTTTCGGGAATAATGATACATCATCGTTATTTTTTTAAATTACCAATATATAATTTTTTAAGATCTTCAAAAGCTTTTGGCTTATGGGGTTTTCCTTTTCCACCTTTAGTATTAAAAGCCAAAGTTGCATCTTTACCACAATAATTAACTATGATTATTCCACCTTTATGAAGGTCAATATAAGAAGTAACATTATAAACTTTATTATCAATTATTATCCAACAATCACTTTCTTTATTATGAAAAGATACTTCTTCTTTTGTAAAGACTTTATCATTTAAATTATCTTGAGAATTTTTATTTGCTTTTTTACTGAAATCTTCATTCTCCCTTTCTTCAGAGTTATTTTTATCTTCTTCATTTTTACCTTCTTTATTTTCCTCCTTTGTAAAATCTTTAACTTGTTCTTTCTTTTCAATTCTTCCAAAAGAATTTATTTTTTCATTATTTTCTTTTTTAAA
>CALLVF010000050.1 GCA_938010745.1 uncultured Patescibacteria group bacterium
AAATAAAAAACTCAACTAGCAAATTTTAATATTATTTACCTTCTTTAATAAAACTATAAACTCATTATATAGTTGTTGTCTTGTTTTTTTATATATCTTCATTCACTTTATTTTAAGTGTAGCATAAAATTAACTTTACAACAACCATTAAACTTTCTTAAGCCTTCTTTTGGTAAATGAATGAAAGTTTTCAATTTCGTTGATATAATTTCCTTTTTATCTATTCATTAATTGAACTTTTTATTATTAGCCTCTTGAATTCTTCTTGTTGTTTTTGATATATTAAAAAACGAAAAAGATTAAAATAGCGATTGACTGTATTTCTGTTTACTTTTACTTTAAAACTTGTTTTTGTAGCATCGATGTCCTAAATAAAACATCAAATAACTTTTTTTAATTTTAAAATTACTAATTTTTGCTGATTTAACAAGCATTTTTACTAGTATAGCAATAGGTGTTTTAGTATATTTACTTAACGAATATCGTTACATTTATTAATTTTGTTAGTATGTCGCCGAAATATTATTCGGGGAAATAATAAACCATTTTCAGTTCATCAATATATTTTCCTTTATAAAAAATTCCCTCTGGTAATCTTCCGTATTCTTTAAATCCAAATTTCTTATAAAGATTTAAAGCGATTTTGTTTACCGCAAAAACGTCTAAAATAATCATTTTTAACCCAGTAATTTTCTTTTTTGCCTCCTCAATGACTGTTTTTACCAACTCAAAACCAATTTTCTCTCCTCTAAACTCTTTTGCTATGGAAACTCCAAAACTGCCAATATGAATATGCCTTCCCCTCTTTCTTCCATCTATATTTCTATCAACATTAGCTAAACCGACTAACTTTTCCTTATAAAAACAGCCTAAAATTACTTTATCACCCTTTTCCATTGCCAAAAACCACTTAGCTAAATTTTTTCCCTCCTCCTCTTTTGTTATTCTCTCTACAGAAAAAAGAGTAAAAGTATCTTCTTTTGAGAGTTTATTAATATAAAAAGTCAAACAGTCTAACTCCCTCCCATTTTGGATAACGAATAACAATTTCCTTGCCTTTTTTTGTGGTAAAAGTTTTAACAAGTTCGCCCGGGATAAACACCATTTTAACTTTTGACTTTTAATTTTTAACTTAACTTTGTGCCCCGAGGAGGATTTGAACCTCCACGCTTTTTTAAGCATGCGCTCCTGAAGCGCACCTGTCTACCAGTTCCAGCATCGGGGCAAGAATCTGGCTTTTTTCAAAAATAAAGCAAAAATGTTTGTAAATAGCGCAAAATAAAATCAAACAAACTGGTCACTATTTTTCTGCCTATTTTTGTAATTATTTTATGCTGCGCAATTTTATGTTCATTAGCTTTTAGTCTTTTGTTATTATAAAAACTTTTTACTTTAAAATAATTTTATTCAAAAATTAAAAAACTATTTATCATTTTTTTATTTTTAGTTATCATTACAATCCAATTTTTTTTATTTTGCTCTTGCTTTTAAAGAATATTATAATATGTTAATTAAATTTTAAATTATGGACAACTCATTGAAAATTATTCTTAAAAAATTAGAGGAAATTGACAATCGAATAAAACGTTTGGAAGAAAAAAAAATTTCTCCTCAATCAAAAAATGAAACAAATGAAGACAAATCTACCATCACATCCGTAAATTGCGATCCCCTTTTTGACAAAGCAGTGGAAATTATTAATAAATACGATGAAATATCTTCAAAAAAACTTGCTGAAGAGCTTAAAATTGATATTGAAAGAGCAGAAAAAATTATGGATCAAATGGAAGCGGCCGGCCTTGGAGTCTGCTACACTAAAGAAGTTTAATTTTCTTTTCAAAATCCTCCGGGTGAAACCAAAGCTGAGTCTCAGTAATAATCTCTGAGGTTTTGTGTCTTTTAATAAAGTAAAGCTGTAAAATTTTAAGAATTTCCTCAATTTTATCGGCGATTAAATTAAAAATTGCCGTTAAAAATTTAAAATTTTTTAAATAATTTTTAACTTTAGATTGTGATTTTGAACTTTTAATTTTAAATTTTAAATTTGATAAATTAGCGTTAGGAAATATCTCGTATACCCAAAAATTAGCCTTCAAGAATTGATTGTAAACATCTTCTTTGCTCAATAGCGGTTTCATTTGCAAAATCTCGTGGGCAATATATTCAGTTTTTTTAAAATCAGGTACTGTTAAATCTGATTCATCAAAAAAAAGATTAAGGCAAACCTTGTCAGTATAACGTGGAACGTGGAACGTATAACGTATATTATCACGCCTTCGGCGAATCCCTAGTAACTCGGCTAAAACAACAGCAATAAATCTCCCAGTAAACAGTCTATTTTTGGCGGTAATAATAAAAAGATCTACATCATCCTCTTTTTTTGCATTCATCATCGCCAATGATCCCGACAAGCCAACAAGCTTGATTTGAGGAAAAAAAGAAAGGAATTTTAAGTAAAGATTAAATTTCCAATTTTTAAGTTTATTTTGAGAAATAATAAATCTTTTTCGATAATTTTGAATTTTCAATTTTGAACTTTGAACTTCTTTTATACTATACTCTAGAGGAGTATATTTATTGCTTTTATCAAATATTAAATATCGAATATCAATCTTTTTTATCTTTTTCTTAAGCTCTAAATCTAAAAGTGCTTTTTTAAAGGTAATTTTTGATATTTTTTTTGGTAAAAAAGTATAGATCTCCTTAAAAGTGGGTGGATAATTAAAAAACGAAAAATATTTTAAAGTATAAAGAATTTGTTTCTGATATTTTTTGTATTGAATATTTGATACTGGATATTGATATTTTTTTTTCTCCTTTTTTCGATTACTAAATTTCAAATATCGAATATCCTTATTACTCTTTTTCATGGTCTTGCTTTCTTAACAATAAGATGAATTATAATAAAAAAACACACGTCTATTTATAAAAACCATCAAATAAGCATTTCTAATAAAAAATGTCGGGATGTCAATTTGGAAAAATTTAATATTTTAAAAGAATATCTTGATATATAAAATTAAACAAATCAAGATATATTAGATCAAAACAAAGTTAAATTTCGTATTTTTTTTACTAATATTAAAATTATTAGCCTTAAAAAATAATACAAACACACTAGACAAAATGTATATAATTTACAAAAAAACAATTAAACCTTTAATATATTTTCAGTGAAAAATAAAACCAATCTTTTCTTTTACTACCAAAAACAAAAATTTAAGCAACCGAAACTGCCTTCTTAGTCTCCAAGGCTGAACAATTAATCGAAAAAACCATTCAAAACCTAACTGTCGAACAAAAATTGGCGCCCGTGGTACCCTACTTCCTAAAAAATCAAAAGCACCACCCACTCCCATTACCACGCAATTTTTAAATTTATCCTTATGATAGTCTATCCAAAGCTCTTGATCCGGTGAGCCAAAAGCAACAAATACTATATGGGGCTTAAAATCAGAGACTATTGTAAAAATTTTCTTTTCCTCCTCTTTAAGAGGATTTTTAATATCTTTTATTCCCTCAATTCCTAAAAATTTAGCTTCAGGAAATTGTCTTTGATAGCAATTAGCAAGTTCCTCTGCTAAATTTTTTTTTCCACCAATTAAAAGCACTTTTAAGCGTAAATTTTGAGCTAGTTTTATCAGTTCTTCCATTAAATCCACTCCAGTTACCCTTTCCCCTACTTCAATTCTTAATAAATGGGCCGCCAAAATAACCCCCACGCCATCAATCAATTTAATATGGGCTGTCTCAAGGACCTTTTTAAACTTTTGATTTTCAAGAGCAATCACTAAATTTTCTGGATTTAATGAGACTATATGAAAAAAATTTAAAGGGTTTTTAATGTTTTTTTTAATTTTATACAAGATACTTTTTTTTGTTTCTATAGGAATCGTTATGTTTAATATTTTATTTTTTTCCATTATTATTAATTTACTATAGGAATACTTAAATCTCTAATTTTTTTGTTTTTTTAGCCTATTTGTTCAAATTTTTTTTATATAATTTTAGCTTTTATTATCAATTATTTATTAAGAAATTTAAATATTTAATAATAGTTATAATAAAAAATACTATAATAATTTCTAAAAAATCATGTTTAAATTTTAAATTGTAATTTTTTAATTTTTAATATTAATTTTTTAATTTACTATAGGATTGCTTCTTTAAAGCTATCGAGATTTTCAATCGCCATCCCAACTCCCCGAATTACACAAAATAAGGGCTCATCAACAACAAAAGAGGCAACACCCGTGTAATAAGTGATATAGCGGTCAATATTGGTCAAAAGGGCTGTCCCTCCAGTTAAAACAATACCTCGATCAACAATATCAGCAGCTAACTCTGGTGGTGTTTGCGATAGAACTTCTTTAATCCCCTCTAAAATCTGCTTTAAGGGCTTTTGTAAGGCTTCGTTTATTGATTTTTCCCCAACTTCAATAATTCTTGGCAATCCTGTTTGAAAATCTCGTCCCTTTACCTCAATTTTTCTTTCTTGTTTTTCCTGATCTATTAAGGCATTACCGATTTTAATTTTTATATCCTCAGCCGTTCGCTCTCCAACAATTAGATTGTGTTTTTTTCTCATGTGCTGCAAGATCGCCTCATCAAGTTTTGTCCCTGCTACCTTTACGGTTTTATAAACCACTAACTGCCCTAAAGAAATTACTGCTACCTCAGTCGTCCCTCCACCCAAATTAACAATCATGTGGCCTGATGCTTGAGAAATAGGAATCTTGGCGCCAATTGCTGCCGCTAAAGGCTCTTCAATTAGATAAACATCTGATGCTCCTGCTTGTTTGCAAGCGGCAACTACCGCCCTTTTCTCTACTTGGGAGGAACCACCAGGTATTGAAATCATTACCTCAGGCCAAAGAACTGGTCCCTTTAAGGCTTTTTTTAAAAAATAAGTAATCATCGCTGAAGTTGTTGTATAATCAGCAATTACTCCCTCCTTCATTGGCCGAGCAGCTATAATTGAGCCTGGAGTCCTTCCCAACATTTCTTTGGCATCATCACCCACTGCCAAAATTCTTTTGTCCTCGAGTGAATAAGCCACTACTGTTGGCTCATTTAAAACTATACCTTCCCTAGCTAAATAAACCAAAGTATTGGCAGTTCCTAAATCAATACCAACCTTTTTTTTAAAAAACATTTTTGTATTAAATTAAGCTTTTAACAAGTAAATAAGAATATTGTATAATAATTTTGTTCTTCATGTAATATCGAGGATGAATTAAAAAAATTTTATGGTTAAGATTTATTTTGTCTATAAAAAGAGTGTATTTATCATTAATACTTAAATACTTAGTTTATGAAAATTATAAAAAATTTAACTTTGGCTATTGCTTTTTTATTAATTCTTGCGCTTATTATTGCCTATGCACGCGGTTATCGACTTGATTTATATAAAAAATCCCTTACCCCAACTGGCATTTTATCAATCTATTCCAATCAAAAGGCAGCAAAAATTTACATTAACGGTGAACTTAAAGGAGTAACGGACATTAACATAAATCTACCACCTGGCAAATATCATGTAGAAATAAAAAAAGAAGGATATACCAGTTGGAGAAAAACTGTTAAACTAAAAGGAGAATTAGTTCTAACCCTTGAAGCCACCCTTTTCCCTCTTACCCCCTCTCTTTCGCCATTAACTAATTTAGGAATAGTTAAAGCAGTGGCTATTGATGCTGCCGAAAAAATTCTTCTTTTTAGTCAAGATAGTAATCAAGAAAAAGATGGAATTTACCTTTATGAAACCAATAAGAAACCGATTAATTTTTTCTCTCCCCTTAAATTAATTATTTTAAAAAAGAATCTAACTGAAAATGTGGATTTCACCAGAAGTGAAGTTTATTTTTCTCCTGATTACAGCCAAACAATTATAGAATTTTCACTACTTGGCTCCTCCAACAAAAAAGTAGATAAAGTAGCATATCTTCTTTCTCTTAATGAAGAAAATAAACAACCATTTGACGTCACCACCTCAAAAGAAACATTACTTGAAGCATGGGTAAAAGAAAAAGAAAATCAAAATTTAAAGATTTTGGAAACATACCCTAAAGATTTTTTCAAAGTCGCCACTGAATCCTTCAAAATTTTAAGCTTCTCTCCGAATGAGACAAAAATATTTTATCAAGCAAAAAAATCTTTAACCCTACCTTTAATAATTAACCCTCCCTTAATATCAACCAATCAAACAGAGCAAACACGCAAAATAAAAAAAGATAGTTATTATGTCTACGATAAAAAAGAAGACAAAAATTATGAAATAATAATCTCCAATAAAGAAATTACAAACCTTCAAAAAATAACTTGGTTACCTGACTCTAAGCACTTGATATATATTGAAAGTAATAATTCTATCCAAAATACAAATAGCAAGAAAAAAATTGTTGTTATCGGCTATGACGGCACAAACAAACAAACAGTTTACTCTGGTCCATTTGAAGATTTATTTTTTGCAACTACATCAGAAGGAAATCTTATCGTTCTAGCCAATCTTAATCCAGAAACCAACAAATGGCCTGATCTTTACGCCGTTGGCATAAAATAATCTTAATAATCACGTTAGTTAGTTTTTTGCTACTGATAATTTATTTTCATCCATATGATCGTATTTTTATCTTTTTTGGATCAAAATGATGAAAGTAAAATTGTTCATATTAATACACTCTAAGATAATTATAATCGAAAAAAATTCACTTTTCTTGATTAAATCAAACTAAGCTAGGAAAAATCACTTGAAGAAATATTTTGGCATTTAAAATGTTGAAATACCAATAAAAGTTTAATTTTGTTTATTTAAAAATGTAAAAGTCGATACTTTAGAAAATTTTAATACCAATAAAAGAGTGAAATCTCAACTTACTCGAAGTTGAAAAAAACTTATCTATCCTGACAATTCAACCCACAAATAACTATATGGTTTGAGTTTATAAGTTCCACTGTCATACCTTACTTCTACCAAATCACTTGAGACATTATGAAGAGCTAAAACTTTCGACCCTTTGAATTCTCTGACAAGAGAAAAAACGCGTTTATCTAATTTAACAATTTTTTGTTTGGCGTTAGGATGAAAAGCTTTAATATTTTTTCTTTTTTTTATTAAGGAAGTCATTGCTTGAAAAATTTTTCCATCGCGACTATTTTTATTTTTAAGCTTCATCGACAATATTTGTAAATCTAAGTTTGTTCGGTTAATGTCTCTTTTAATTTTAGTTTTTTCAAAAAGATTTAAATCATTCTCCTGACCAAATAAAGATAAATAGTAAATTGCAGGAATACCAGCTAATGCCATTGATATTGCTCTTGAGGTGATAAACTTGTTTAGCTGAAGATCAAATGGTTCCTCTGCTCTCTTGTTAAGAGCTGACCACCAAGTTGAGTTTAACTCGTAAACTAAAAGATTACCATCAGGATACAAACGTTTAGAAACTTGCCCTTCATGATCAATCACCCTATCAACAATATTTTGAATTTCCCTTTCTGACAAGATACCCCTTGCTCCTGAAATACTTATTCCATCATGAGTGTCAAGAAAATTAAAAAATGTTGTGTATGAAGATGGTGGTGTTATTTTCTCAGTCCAATTTAAAAGTATATCTGCTGACCCATTATAAAAAGAATATAATACTAAAGAAGGTAAAGAAAAATTATAAATAATTTGAGCCTCATGAAAACCATCACCAAAATAAGTAATATTTTCCTCATAAGGCTGATTGTTTTCTGCGATGATAATTGCCGACTTGCAAATCTTATCCAAAATTATTCTAATCAACGAAACAATTACATGAACCTCATGCAAATTAAGACAATTAGTTCCCAATTTTTTCCAAAGATAACCAACTGCATCTAATCTAAAAATACGGACACCTTTTTCTAAAAGAAATAATAAAATTTTAACAACTTCAATAAGAACTTGCGGATTGTGAAAGTTAAGATCTACTTGATCGGTTGAGTCCTCTACTGAAAAAGTTGTCCAAACGAAACGTTTACCTTTTTTTGTTGTAAAAGGAGTCAGAAGTGGAGTTGCACGTGGTCGAAAAACTTTTTTTATCTGCTCATAAGGAATCTCATCTTCTCTAAAGTGAATAAAGTAATTCCAGTATCTTTCATCTGCCTCAAGAAATTTTTTAAACCATTCACTTTTGGCAGAGATGTGGTTAATTACTAAATCCGCCATGAATCGATAACTCTTTGAGATATTGACTATATCATCCCAACTACCAAATTCATTTTTAACTTGGTAGTAATCGATTACTGAAAAACCTCGATCAGAGGAATAAGGAAAAAAAGGTAAAACATGAATAATAGAAAAAAGATCGGGAAGGTAATTTGAAAGAAAAGATTGAAGAACTTTAAGGGAAGGAAGATTTTTTTGCACAAAAGAATCAGGATAAGTTATCAAAGCAACATCTTTTTCCTGCCAAAAAGGTTGATCTTTGCAAAAGATTTTTTTCTTTGACTGGGTAATTAATTTCTCTATTATTTGCTCTGTCTTTTTTGCCTCTTTTTCACCGTAGAGTAAAAAAAGTTCTTGTAAAAATTTAATATCCATATTTTTATTCTACTACTCGAGTGGCAAAAACTAACAAACGTTTAAAAGTTGTGCCGGGAGGCCAACAGGTTTGCAAAGTTAAAAATTCTTTATTGGTTTTGCGAGTTAAATATTCCACTTGAGAAGGATCAACAATATCCTTCCCGATAACTTTGTAGATATGTCTCTTGCCTTGATAAAATATATTTACTTCATCGCCTTTTTCCAGTTTGTTTAAAAGATAAAACACAGCATTGTATGCAGAAACGTTCCAAAAGTAATCTGTTGAGTGAGCAAAAAGAAAGATATGACCACCCTCCCCAGGAAAAGCAGTTCCTGCCGCATGAGCAACTCCCTTTTGCAAGGCTGGTAAATAATTTTTTTCATCTGAAGCATCAATGTTAGCTAAGATTTTAGAATTAGCGGCAATTTTTGGTATAACAATACTAAAATTAGGATCTTCAGGAATTAAAAATTCCACCTTACCGAAATTCAACGCTTTAGGAAGAAGTCCTTTATTTTTTGAAAAATCAGATTCTTCATATTTTTTTTCTTTGTTTTTTTGCATATGCGTTTCAGCCACTAGATATTTTTTTTCAATTATTCTATCGATAAAATACCTAATTTCCTCACGAATTGGTAAATAAAAAGTTTTTGCAACTACGAAAATAGAGGAAAGAATTAAAAAATTTCCTAAGGTTCGCAAAGTTAAAATTTTTAAGTAACCTGCAGCTGTTATAACCCTTTTAAAATTTTGGATTTTATTTTTCAATTTTTTTCTATATGTTTAATTTTATAATTGTGTCCCCGGAAGGAATTGAACCTTCATCGGAGGTTTAGGAAACCTCTGCTCTATCCGTTAAGCTACGGGGACTTTGTTTAATTATAACAGTTATATTGATTTTAAAATCCATATATTCTTCTTATAAATTCAAAAATTTGTTCTTTTGAAAAAAACATTATCAAAATTCCAAAAACTAAAAATGGCCCAAAAGGAATCTTGCTTTTAAATTTTTTGCGACCGAGCAAAATTAAAAATAAACCAAAAATTCCACCAGTAATAAAACCAAAATATAAAGCTAAAAAACCAGCTTTTACTCCCAGCAAAAAACCAATATTAAACGCCAGTTTAACATCCCCAAAACCCATCGCTTTTCCGTTCGTTAAAAAATAGATTAAAAAAATTGGTAGAGCAACAATCAAAGCAGCAATGATATGATTAAAAAAAGCTAAATAAAATATCTGTCTCTCAAAAGTTAGAAAAATTAAACCAAAAATAAAAAGAGCCAATTGAATCTGATCAGGAATTAGATGATATTTTAAATCAGAAAAAAAAATAACAATTAAACAGGAGAATATTCCCCAATAGCCAAAAAGAATAAAAAGTTTTTGAATATCGAATATTAAGTGTTGAATATCTTGAAGATAGTAGATATTAGGTATTGGATATTGGATATTACCAAAAAAAACAAAAACAAAAGCTAAACCAGTAACTATTTCAACGAAAGGATAAAACCAAGAGATTTTTTTTCCACAATAACGACAATTTCCTTTTAAAACAATAAAACTTACAATTGGAATTAAATCATACCAAGCTAGTTGGTGACGACATTGATCACAGTAAGAACGTCCGTTAATTGATTTTTCAAATGGTAATCTATCAATTAAAACATTTAAAAAAGAGCCAATTAAGGTACCGAAGGCAAAAAGTAAAATTAAAAAAATAAAATTCATAATATTAAATTTATCAATTATAACCCTCTACCCAATCATCTGGATTAACTTTATCCCACTGGCTTTGCGGTAAATAGTAAATTTTTAAATGACGAAACTGATTATAACCAACAGCTAAAATTTTTACTCTTAAATTTTTATTTAGTAACTCTAAAGCTATTTGGTTCACTTTTATTTCATCTGGATAATTACCATATAGAATAATAGATTTTTTATCTTTTGCTAATTTTAACACCTCTTCAATCGATTGAAAGAAAACTGCCTTTTTAATATGTTCTTTTTTAAATGATTCTTTGTCTCGACAATCAATTAATAAAATTTCCGTTTTTGGCTTTTTCAAATCATTAATTAAATCATTAGGATCGTAATACAAAGAAGTTTTTAATTTTAAAAGCTCTCTTACTTTAGAAAAAGAATATTCAATTTTTTCCTTGGAAACAGTTTTTTGTTTATTTTTATCACTCTTTATTATAAATGGTTTTTTAAAAGCAAAAACGTAAAAGATAATAAAAACAAAAATAAAAATTATTAAGATAATAAAAAATAGCCTTAGATCAAAACTAAATATATTTTTTTGACCTTTAAAAAATATTTCTTTTTTGTTTTTTGATTTTTTTAATTTTTTTGAAAATTTTTTCATAGAAAATTGAAAATTTTTATCACTCATACCTTAACGCATTAAGTGCCGAAATCTTTTTTGCTCTTTTTGCCGGATAAAGACCAGTAAATATACCAACAAAAAATGATAAGCTAATAATAAAAATTATAAATGGTAAAGGAATATAAGTTAAGTTTAAAAATGTCTTTTGGGAAGCAAAGGCAATAATAGAGACCAGAAATGAAGTTATTTTTCCCATCAAATAACCCAAAATCAACCCCCAAAACCTCCACCCAATCCCATAATCATTGCCTCAGCCAAAAATAGATCCTCAATTTCGTGTGAAACCACTCCCATCACCTTCATTCCTCCAATCTCCCGAGTTCGCTCAAGCAAAGAAACGGTTAAGGTGTTAAACATCCCCAAAGCCGCCACTACCAAAGCCACCAAGCCAATTGCTGCTAAAACTAAACGAATATTAGCAAACAAAGATTCAATCTGTTTTATTGTATCAACCACTGATGAGGTTTTAAAACCCATTGTCTCAATTTCTTTGCGAACTAATTTCATATCGTTTTTGTCAGCTAAAATCAACTTTAATTGAGAAAGATTACGAACGGCTAATTTATATAAATCAGAAAAAGGAATATATAAATAAGCTGAAGAATCATCGTTAATTATACCGATAATTTTATATTTAACCAGTGATGTCGAGGCTTTTCCTTGAACCTCAGGAATTAAGTTTTTAACAACTACTAAAGATAAATCAAAATCGGTTTTTAAGGCTTTATTAGCTGGGATATTTAAAAGATTTAAAAGCCCCAAAGAAACCACTGCCTCGCCCGACGGTTGTTTCATCTCAATTAATTGTTTTTTAGCCACAGCCGAGGTTGTTGCTTGTAAAGTCACCACCTCAATTCCACCCTCAGAACTAGCAACCACGGTTAAATTGTCTAAAAAAGAAGCTGATTCAGTCGCTTGTTTTTCTTGAGTAGAAACTAAACCAGCTGATTGGGTCGCTTGATTTGGATTATTTGATAACCCAGCGCTTCCAGTTGCCTCTCCTAAAACCTGTCCTTTTAAATTAATCTTTTCTTCTATTTTAATTTTATAAAAAGGCGTACAACCTTCCTCCCAAACCTGTTGACCGGTTTTATCAAGAATTGGCATTAAAATTTCTTTATCCTCAAAAAAAGAGTTTTGAAACAAAGGAAATTTACTCTTTATCCAAAGCCCAACTAACTGACCAGATTTTTCATCAACTCCCACCATCCCGTTTTCGGAAAAAGGATAAAAAGAGGAACCGTAAAACTGTTTTCCTATATAACCTTTTTCCAGTCTTGTTGCATAACCTAAAAACTCGCTTTTAATATCACAATTTTTCCAAACGCCAACTTTTTCTTGAGGAAAAATATTGAAGTTAACCAAATAATCATCAACAGCTGACAAATATTTAACTTTTGTTTTCATTTGAGTATAAACTCCTGCAACCTGCCCTTCCCCTTTCTCTAAACTAATCGACCGGCTATCAAAACTCGTATTGTCGCTAAAATATTTACCTTTAATTAATTTTTGTCTGCCAATCTCAAAAAATTTTGCCGGTACTGAATAAATAACAACATCTGTTGACGCTTTTCCATAATTTAATTTCCCAACAACAGAAACTAAAGGGATTACCTCTTTGACCTTTTTTATTTTTTTTATTCGTTCATACATTTTTTTATCTAAACGAACTGAGTATTTTCTCCGGCAGAAACATCAATCATTTTTGTCTCCTCAAGAGTCGCCACTTGACTAATAATTAACCTTTCAATCCCGTATCCTAAAGAAATAAGAAAAACAATCACCCCAATACCAACGGACATTCCCAAAACCGTCACTAAAGTTCGTGTTTTTTTAATCATTAAATTTTTATATGCCAAATTGATTAAAAACATTCTTCGAGTTTTCACATCTGCTTGACAAATATTAAGTTTAAAAACCACTTTTTGGATTGGTGATCCAAAAATTTCTTCTCCTTTTTTTAACAATGAACTTAAAAACCTACCAATAATAGGAGTTTTTGAAAGAAAATTGATAAACTTTTGATAAATAAAGATAAAAAGAAGAATAAAAAACTTAATATAGTCAGGAATTTGCCTGATAAAATAAACCACCTGTTTAAAAAATTTAACCCAGTTGTTTCTGTTAAATAAAGATTTAATTTTCATAATATTAACTCAAAACTCAAAGGTCAAAACTGCAACTTAAAACCAAAACTAATTTTTTTATTAAATTTTGAGTTTTTATCATAAGTTTATTTTTTTCAATAACTGCGGATCCCTGACATTGATATCTATTATTCCCTCAACTGTCTTTTTACCTCCCCTAATTTCTTTTCTTTTTTTCGGA
>CALLVF010000051.1 GCA_938010745.1 uncultured Patescibacteria group bacterium
GTTGATAAAAAACCTCGAGCTTGAATTTTAACTTGAGCTGCTAAAAATATATTAAAAGCAGGAATCGTACTTATTGATGACTCTAATTTTCTAATCAAAACATTGTTCCAGAAAGATTCAGAAAGTTCTCCTTTCTCTATCTCTTGTAGGTAGTCAAAAATCCCCTTAGTTTCAATTAATCTTATATCTTGATCTATTCTTGTTTCATATGATCCAATTTATCTTTCTGTTAACAAACTCATCACAAACCACTTTCTTATAATTCTCTCTATCTCTTCACTTTTGATGCCTTTTGATCGTAAATATAAAAACAAAGCGTAAGCAAAATTAACAGTAATTTTTGAACGAATCATCCAATTAGCAATAAAACCAGCTGATCTTAAAATCATAATAAATCTTTTAAAATTAGTTTCATTAGCGTAGTTAAAAAAACCATTTTTAAATCGAGAAAAAGTTTCCTCAATAATTTTTTCCTCATAACTTTTGGTTTCAAAACTTCTACCAATTAAAAGACTAACTAAATCAGCTAATTTTCCCCTTTTAAATTCAAAGGTAAAAATAGTTCTGATAACATCTTTATAATCTGGATCATAAAGATCATCATTTTCGTTTTTCAGCCAAGACAGTTTTTGAAAATATTCAGTTTTTATAAATTCATCATCAACCAATTTTATTTCCTCATAAAAAGTAGGTTCTTTTGATAAATGACAAAAATAATCAATGGCTTTTCTTAATGTTGAACCTTGATATTTTTCATTAGCAGCAATTCTACTCATAACAAAATCAACTTGAGAAAGAGTTACGCCTTCACTATTTATTCTTTCAAAAATCTCAGCTACAACATCAATATCAAGCTCACCTGATAAATCAATAACTCCGATTTGTCTTTTATCAATTGTTTGAAGTTGGCTAATAATTTTTAAGAGTAAATCACGACTAAAGTTTGGATTTTTTTGACAATAATTATCAATAAAAGATAAAAGATTTATTTCATTTTTAACAATTGGAGAAATATCGCTTATCCAAACTTTATCTTTTTCAATTGCTGGGTTTGATACTTCAAATTTTTCATTTGCTGGATTAAAAGCGATTTTAATTCTTCTTTTTTGGTAATCTTTATCAATAATTTCTTCTCCAAGAATGGCTGTTTTTAAAGCAATTATTCTTTGTTGACCATCAATTAAAATTATTTTTCCTTGAGAAAGACTGCCATCTTTCAACTTGACTTTAGGACTTTGCCAAGTGATTAAATAACCAATAGGATAACCCTTATACAAAGAATCAATAAGATTCCTTACTTTTGTTGCTGACCAAACAAAGGGTCGCTGGATTTCTGGAATGGCAATCTGTCCTGTTATTGACCAATTTAAAATGCTTTGAATTAAGTATTGATTAACGTTGTATTTTTGGGATATTTGGTGCATAAAATTAATTATATATAAAAATTTCTCTAATAAACCTGGTTATGACTGCCAATATCAACAAAATAAGCAATATTTTTATCTAAATAGTAAATTACTCTGACATCTCCGGTAATTGAAAAGGCACGAAAACCTTTCATTTTTCCTTCTAAAGGATGATCCTTAAGCAGAGGATCTTTTTTATTAATTAAAAAAAGTTTTACTTTTTTCTTAAATTGGTTATCAAGATTTTTATTAGAATGAATTCTTTTAAGATAATGTTTTTTAAAGGTTTTAGTGAAGTATATTTTCATTTTTGAAGCATCTTAAAAAATTCATCTAAGTTTTTTGGTTTGAAGATATTTTTTCCGCTTTTAATATCTTTTAAAGCTTGTTTATATCTTCTGGATGCGGTCTTTGAAAGAACATTAACCTGTTCAGCTTCAGAAACGTTGATAGTTAACTCTCCTTTGACTAATTTATTAAGAATAAAGCGTACCACTTCCTGAAGTGAAGAAAATCCATAATTAAAAGCCACAAGTTCAGCCTGTTCTTTTAAAATTTTTGGCATTGGTACTTGAAAAACAGTTCTACTCATATAATACAATTATAATATTTTTGTATGATATGTCAACTTTTACTTATTTTTTGAAGCCGCATAATTAAAATAATAAAAATATCTCTCCCAATCTTTATCAGTTGAATGGTAAATATTATCTCCCGCAAAATAATCAACTAAAAGCTCTCTTACTCGCAAAATCTCTTTAAGAGAGTTTTTATTTTTAGGATCAGCCACAGTAAAGTCAATCAGCTCTAAAGCTCGATAAAAAGCATTTTTCCATACTTCCCTTTCTCCCTTTTTTCGCCAGTTTATTGCTCGACCAACTTCAGCGCCAATATTTGCCATCTGTTCAACTAAAGAAAATTTGGACCAGCGGTTTTTTAATTCTTGATGAAAAATTTTCATCTTTTAACTAATTTTTTAACAATTTGAGTAATTTTTTCTCTTATTTTTGGATCATCAACTCCTCTTGAAAAATTATTCAATCTGGGGCGAAGATTAATCACTGAGTCAAACTCAATAAAGTTTTCTTCACTCTCTGCTGGATATAAATTTATTCCCCAAAGATTATCTTGCTTTGAGCCTAATTCTAATAGATATCTTTCCTCATCAGCGTGCATTTCTCCATCAACAACCATTATTTCTTTTTCCAAATCAACTACTGCCTTAACTAATCCACCAAACGTTTTTGAAGACATTTTTTTTAGCTCCGTCAAAGTTATTTTTTTGTCAATTATTTTCATATTTAATAAATGGTTGAAATTTTGTTAGATAAATTTTATCATAATGATTATGAAAATTGCTTTTTTTGAGGTAGCTGAATGGGAAGATAAATTACTCAAAAAAAATTTTCCTCAAGCAGTTTTAGTAAAAGACAAGCTGACAATAGAAAATGTCAGAGCTTACAGAAAGTATGAGGTGATTTCTTGTTTTATTTATTCTCAACTGACAAAAGAAGTAATCAATGAATTTTTGAACTTAAAATTTATTGCCACCCGCTCCACCGGTTTTGATCACATTGATGTCTCATACGCTAAATCAAAAAATATCTTGGTTTCCAATGTCCCTGAATATGGAAGTCGAACTGTGGCTGAGCATACTTTTGCTTTAATCTTAACATTAACTCGAAAAATATATCAGTCTGTTAATCAGGCAAAAACTTTTGATTTTGATCATAAAAATATTCGCGGGATTGATTTATGGAAGAAAACAATTGGTGTTATTGGATTGGGAAGGATAGGAATTGAAGTAGTAAAAATTGCCAAAGGTTTTGGCATGAATGTTTTAGTTTTTACAAAAACGAAAAAAGAAAACTTAGCAAAAGAATTAGGCTTTCAATATGTTGATTTAAAATTTCTCCTTGAAAAATCAGATATTGTCACTCTTCATTTACCCTACACAAAAGAAACTCATCATCTTATCAATAAAGACAATATTAATCAGTTTAAAAAAGGAAGTTTTTTGATAAATACTGCCCGAGGTGGTTTGGTTGAGACTGAGGCGCTTGTTCTTGGGCTTGAAAAGGGTATTTTAGAAGGAGTTGCCCTTGATGTTCTGGAAGGGGAAAAAGACTTGGAAGAAGAAATTGAAGTGTTAACCACCTCTTATAAAAAAAATGTAGATTTTAAAACTTTAGTTTTAAATCATGTTCTTGTTAATCATCCAAAAGTAGTAATCACTCCTCACAATGCTTTCAATACCAAAGAAGCTCTGGAGCGGATACTTTTGGTAACCATAGAAAACATAAAAGGATTTTTGGGAAATAATCCAAAAAATTTAGTTTAAAAAGATGTGTTTTATTAGAATTTTAAAAATAAAAAAAATTAATCATAAGGAAATAATCCTTGAAAACGGTATAAAGGCTATTATGATAAAAAGAAGAATTAAAAGTTGATTATAAAGGTAGATCTTTTTTTAATAATTTAAATATTGGCGATTGGGTTAGTTTTCATTGGGTGTTTGTTTGTGATAAGTTAACTGAAGCGCAGGTAATAAATTTAGAGTTTTATACAAAAAAAGCAATTGAGTTTTTTAATACAAGTATTTAACTGTTTTTTCAAAAATTTACCTTTTTAAAAGGGATAAAAAAGAAGACAATCTTTTAAAAATTATCAAAATTATGAGAACAAAAATCTACATTTTAGCAACATTTTAGTTTAGCAAGATAGTCTTTCCTTTAAAGTTAACTGATAAACTTAAAAAAGATTTTTCTGAGATTGAATTTATTATCGCTGATCCAAACGAAAATTTTCCCCCAAAGCATGAGGGAGAATAAATCATTCTAGATACTGTCAAGGGATTAAAAAAGCTGATGATAATTAATTTAGATTATTCGGAAAGTAAAAAAAAGAGACTAATTTTAACTCACAATTGTGATCTTTAATTTCATTTATTAATCCAAAAAAGCTAAAAAAGATTGATGAAATAAAAAATAATTGGTATACCCTTGCAAAAAAAATTTCCTCTTTTGTCATTAACAAAGTTAATCAAAAAATATTTATCTTCATTTTTCTCATTTTACCTTTAAAAAATGATCGGCACAGGACATACAGGTGTCAAAAGCGCGGATAAATTTTTCAACCTCATAAATAATCTTTTCTTTTGAGGCTTCCTCTTGAAGTAATTTTTCCACAATTTTGGTATATTTTCCTTTCCATTATAACCATTATAATTTGATTTTGGTCAGTGGTAATGATGATTTCAGCTTTTTATTATACCTCCATAGGTAATTTCTAATTTATGATATAAGGTTCCTCTTGGCGCTTAAATAACACTAAGACCAACTGCCTTTCTTTTGCTTAAGTTCCTAAAGGGCTCATATAACTTATTTCTTTTAAATTTTCAATAATGCTTTACGCGCAGTTTATAGTATGGATAATTTTGATTGTCTGGCATAAATTATTTAAGAAGAGATTGTTTGAGGAAAAGTGTTTTAAATATTTGAAGGCATTTTTTTGGTACGGGGGTGAAGTTTGTCTTTGAACAAATTTTTCTTACTTTTAATTCCAAAGAGGTCGCTCCCTCGATTTTAGAAATTTCAGAGAGATTAATGTCAAAATCAACATTGGATTGATTCATAATAATAAATTAAAAATTAAAAGTTAAAAATTACAATTCAAAAATAAAAATTTTAAATTTTAAACAAAATATCAAATATATTTATTCATTATCTCAAGAAATTTATTTTCATCCATTGGACAACCAGGGATAAATTCATCAACTTTTATAACATCAGCAATTTTTAAGATTTTTTCTTTATAATTAAATTTTTCCAAAATTGGTTTAATTTCCTCGATTTGTCTTTGATTAAAAAATTTCTTTGATTAGTTGGTTAACCCAACACACGTAAGAGCCAACTGCTACTAAAATTTTTGTCATTTGGCGAATTTTTTTAAGTTTTTCCTCTTGTTTATCTGAACTTATTGCTCATGCAACAAAAGTAAGATTCATTTCTTTTATCTCTTCGCTTACTTTTTTTGAAAAATACGAGTGTGGATAAATTCAATTTTTTTAAGCCAAGTTCAATAATTTCTATTAAGAAGGTTTGTAAAAATTGTATTTGAATCCTCACAACAGCTGAAATAAATCAATCCACCTTTATTTTTTGTTCATAAAATTATTTTATCATGCTATCATTAATTTATGACCTTAACAGAACTTTCCTATCACACTCGAAAGCTTTTACCTTTAACTGTCTTTTTTGTCATATTATTGCTTATATTTTTTTATACAGCTAAATTGCTTTTTATTTATCTTAAAATTAACCAGCCAGTGGAAACATATATAAATCCTGCTTTTGGAATGATAAAACCGCCTATGTTAAAAGAAGCTAGTAAAAGCGCTGGTTTTGATTTTGTTTTGGATACGATTGAGGGTAAACCTATTACAGCTACTGAATCAGCAAAAGTTTATTTTCTTCCTCAATCGACCCCTCGTTTTGGCTATCGAGAAAAAATCTATCTGATGGCAAAAACTTTTGGTATTGATACATCTGTAGTTAAGCAAGAAATAGTTGATAAGGAAGTAGTCTTTAGTGATAACAGACAAAAGCTTACTATTGATATCACTAATTTTAATTTTCGTTATGATTATTACTTTGAAAGTGAACCTGAGCTTTTTTCTGAGGTTTTTATTCCATCAAAGAAGGAAATAGAAAATAAAGCAATAGATTTTTTAACTACTGTAGGTAGATACCCAGAGGAGTTAGCAAGAGGAAAGATTAATATTAATTTATTTCATTTTGATCCATTAGAAAAGAGAATTTCACCAGTATTTCAAGCTTCTGATGCTAATCTAGTTGAAGTTAATTTTTACCGACCAGATATTGATAATATTGCTGTTGTTACTCCAGGTTTTCCATCTAGTCAAAACTATGTAATTTTTGTTTTTTTTGAGTCAGGATACAAAGTAGTTCGTGCCCAGGTTAAATTTTTCGAAAAATCAGAAGAGCAGGTGGGTATTTATCCTTTAAAAACTGGCGATGAAGCATGGGCTAAATTATTAGAGGGTGAAGGATTTGTTATTCATGGAGATTCAGCTTTGAAAAAAGATATAAGAATTAAGAATATGTTTTTGGCTTATCTTGATCCAGATAAATATGAAAATTATCTTCAGCCAGTTTATGTTTTTTTGGGTGATCCCAATTTTGTTGCTTACGTGCCAGCAATTTCTAATGAGTATCTTGCAGATTAATGTAATCAATATTTGTTTCAATCCAGTTAATAATATTTTTAGTATCCTCAAAGCGATTTTGACTTTTTAGGATGACAATAATATATTGATGATTATTTTTCTTATAAAAACTAATAAGGTTTTCTCCTGCATTCTCAGTGTAACCAGTTTTTAATCCACCAACACCTTGAATCTCTCCAAGAAGCTTATTGATATTTGATAATTTATGAAAAATTTTAAAATCAACATCTGAGATAATTATTTCTTTAGTGGCAACAAATTTTGCTAAATATTTGTTAGCGATAAATTTTCTAGCCGCTAAGGCGAGATCAAATGGAGTAGTTAATTGTTTTTCATCATCATAGCCGGCTGGATTAACAAAGTAAGATTTCTCCATTTTTAATTCTTGCGCTTTCTTATTCATAAGTTTTATAAAATTATTATATCCAAAATTATCTGCTAAAGCATAGGCGGCATCATTGGCAGAGTGAACTAAAATACCATATAAGAGGTTCTCAACAGTTATTTTTTCTCCTGGCACAAGTCCCATTATTTGTCCATCGTTTATTATTCTTTTAATGGTAATTATATCGTCTGGTTTGTAAATGTCATAGGCTACCATTGCTGTTATTATTTTTGTAGTTGAGGCAGGGTAAAATTTTTCATGACTGTTTCGCTCTAAAATAGGTGTGAAAGAGGGGAGATCAACAACATAAACTCCCTGGGCAGAAATTTCTGGAAAATAAGGTAATTTTAGATAGGGAATAGGGTTTATTTTAAGATTGGTTGTGACTTCTTTTTGAGTAAAAAGATGACGATTGTAGGCAAAAATATGAAAATAATAAGAATCACCTGGGTAAAAAAGAAAAAGTAAGGTATAAAAAATAAAAGGAAGAACGAATCTTAATTTCATTTTTTTGATGATTGCAAATAACTAATCAGCAGCAACGAATAAAGTTTATCTAATTTTTATTCCTACTTCTTTTAATTGTTCTTCTGATACTTCAGAGGGTGCTTCCATGACGGCAGTCTTTCCCCCAGAGGAGGCTGGAAAGGCAATAGTTTCTCTTACTGATGGTTCATTCAAAATCACCTGAAGTAGGCGATCTAGTCCTAAAGCGACCCCACCATGAGGTGGGACTCCGTAGGAAAAAGCCTCAAGCAGATGGCCAAATTTTTCTTCAACCTGTTTTTGAGTATGTCCCATAATTTCAAAGATTTTTTTTTGCAAATTTGGATCAATAATTCTTATTGATCCCCCTCCTACTTCAAAACCATTTAAAACTAAATCATATTGATCAGCTCTTACTTCCTCATACTTTCCTTCATTCAAAAGTGACAGATCTTCTTTTTTCGGTGAAGTGAAAGGATGATGCATAGCATCCCAACGCTTTTCTGTTTCCTTCCATTCAAAACAGGGAAAGTCAACTACCCAGCAGAACGCTAATATGTTAATATCTTTTTTTTCTCTTAAGTCAGGGCGATCAGTTTTGTATTTTTTCATTGCCTCTTTATAGGTAATTTTTGGAAAAGGGACTTTCCATATTTTTTTTTCAGGAAAGATTTTTTCGATTACGTTTTTAAGCAATTTTTCAATTAAACTTAAAATCTCTTCTTGACTAGTAAATGATTTTTCCACATCAAGTTGGGTAAACTCACCATAGGAGCGATCAGCTCTTGGATCTTCATCTCGAAAACAACGAGCAATTTGATAATACTTTTCAATTCCGGCCACCATCAGAAGTTGTTTATATTGTTGGGGTGATTGAGGTAGAGCGTAGAATTTGCCTGGTTGAAGACGTGAGGGGACAATAAAATCACGTGCTCCCTCAGGTGTAGCTTTGGTTAAAATTGGGGTCTCGATTTCAACAAAATCTTGTTCATCCATAAAGTTTCTTATTTCTTTGATAAAACGATGTCTTAATATTAAGTTATTTTTCATCCGCTCCCGTCTTAAATCTAAATATCGGTATTTAAGACGGACTTCTTCATTTATTTCGTAACCGGAAGTATCAACTGGTAAAGGAAGAGATTTAGCTTTAGATAAGATTTTTATATCTTCAGCTTCAATTTCAATTTCGCCTGTTTTCATCTTTGGATTAACAAATTTTTTTGGCCTTTTTTTAACTTTTCCTTTAACATAGACAACATCTTCTAAATTTAATGATTTAAAGCTTTCATTACCAACCACTTGAACAATTCCTGTTCGATCACGAAGATCAATAAAAACAATTTTTTTGTGATCTCTTTTTGAATGAACCCAACCAAAAAGCTCTACTACTTGATTTATTTTATCAATGATCTGTTCAACAAAAATTTTTTTCATAGGGAAATGATCTAAATGATAATGTATAATTACATATTTAAATTTTAATATTTTTTTATTGTTTTTACAATTGATTGGCTAGGGAAATAATTTTTCCTCTTACTTTTTCATTCTCTCTCCATTTATTAATTTCCAGATTATAAACGATATTAATTAACTGCTTTCGTGATATTTTAGCAAATTCTGATGCACCATTAAAAAGAATGAATTCTAAGGGAAAAGAGTTTTTGTCCTTTGCAAAAATTTTTAAATGCTCACTTTTTTTACCAAAAAGTTTAGCGTCAATAAGTTCTGCTTGACTATAAAATGTTGGTTGAGGGTTGCCAATGCCAAATGGTTCAAGTTTTTCCAGTGATTTTATCAAAGAGAAGTTTATTTTTGATAGTGGAATTTTTAAATCAACTTCAATCTTTCTTTCCAAATCTTTATCGGTAATCAAAGATGAAGATAACTTTTGCGCGGCAGAGCAAAAGTCGTTAATTTGCTCTTTCTCAATGGTAAAACCAGCTGCAGCTTGGTGACCACCTATATCTATTAAATATTTTTTTAGACTTCTTAAAAAATTAGTGATATGAAAACCAGGTATAGAGCGAGCTGAGGCTTTATAAAATCCATCATTTTTTGTCATCACGATTGCTGGTCGATGATATTGCTCAACAACTTTTGCTGCAATTAAGCCAATTATTCCTTCGTGCCACTTATCGGAGGTGAGTATAATAATTTTTGGTAATGATGTTTTATATTTTACTGAAACTATCTCTTTAGCCTCTTTTACTGAATTTTCCACTAGTTGTTGCCTTTGACTATTTTTTTTACTAACTTTGTAAGCTAATTCACGAGCGCGTTTTTCATTAGTAGTACAAAGGAGCCGTAAAGCATCTATGGCATGTTCGAGGCGGCCAGCAGCATTAATTCGTGGAGCAATAATAAAGCCAACTTCATAGGGGGTAATTTTTTTTCCATCAATTCCTGCTTGTTTTAGGATATATTTTAAACCGTATCTTTTTGCATTTGAAAAAGCTGCAAGACCATGCTTTACAATTGAGCGGGAGGTTCCAGTAAGTGGGACAAGATCAGCGATTGAACCAATAGATGCTAGAGTTAAATAGTCATTAATGAAATTTTCATCTAATAACTTATTATTTGAAGTTTCAAATTTAAAATTTTGAAATACTTCTTTAGCAAAAAAATAAGCCACTCCTGAACCAGAAAGTTCAGGAATGTGAAATATTGCTTCAGCATCAGTTGGTAATTTTTCAGGTTTTAAATGATGATCGGTAACAATTACCTTTATTCCTATTGATTTTGCGTAGGTAATTTTTTCTTTAGCATTTATCCCATGATCAACGGTTATAATCAAAGCGGGATTGTAGAACTTTTTAACATTTTCAATTCCTTTTATAGAAAAACCATATCCTTCTTTTTGACGGTGCGGGACATAAGGCATAACTTGAAAACCAAGAAGATAAAGAGTTTCCCATAAAATAGCTCCTCCCGTTATTCCATCAGCATCGTAATCAGTGTAGACAACAATCATTTGTTTGTTTTCTTTTATTTTTTTTAATAGTTTGAGAGTTTTTTCCCATTGAATTTTAAAACCAAAATCTAAAAGAGAAATATTTTTTGGGTGAGGGGGATTAACAAATTCTTCAATTTTTTTTACATTTCTGTTTTTTAATAAAATCTGTATTAACTTTTTAACTGTTAGATCTTCTTCATGCTTTATTTCCTCTTTAAAAAATACTTTCATAATAAGTTATTTTTTCAATTTTACATTAAAGTATTTTGGTTGTTGGATGAGGAAAGTTTATTAGTTGCTTTTAATTTTTGTCCAAGGACAATAAAGTTTTTTGTTACCTGGTTGATTTGATTATAGGCGTTGATAATGTGACGAGTTAGGGTAGAAAGAGCTTCTTCAGTTTTTTTGTAATCTTTTTTTATTGCTTTTAAAAGATCCATAATTTCTTTTGTTTGACTTTGAATTCTAATTCCCTCAACTGACATTAAAATGGCTTTCATATAGGCATAAAAGCTGATGGGGGAGACAGGAAGAATTCTCATTTTTCCAGCATAATCAAAAATTTGTGGTTCAGCGATAATTTCATAATAAACTGATTCAGAGGGGACATACATTAAAGCGTAATCAGATGTTCCCTCATTAGTTTTAATATACTTTTTGGCAATGCTGGCAATATGTTTCTTAACCTCATCAATAAATTCTTTTTTTAATCTTTCTTTTTCTTTATGGTCCTTTTCTTTATTCATTTTTTGAAAGTGCTCCATGGGAAATTTCGAGTCAATAGGAATAATTCCGTGAGTAGTTTTAATAATTGCATCGACTTTTTCTCCACTTTTAAAGCTGAATTGAAGTTGATATAAATCACTAGGGAAATATTGAGCTAAAAGTTCTTTTAAAATTTGTTCACCAATGTTACCTCTAAGTTTTGGTGAGATTAAAAATTGTTGAATATCTTCCATTGATTTTCCGATTTGAGAAAATTCTCCCAGAGTTTTTTGTACCTGGGCAAGATGAAGGGTAAACATTTTCATGCTTTCTGTCAGTTTTTGATCAACATTAGAGGTTGATGTTTTTAACCATTCAATTAATTCATCGGAGAGTCGATAATTTTGTTCAATTTTATTAAGCCATAATCGAATGATTAGTAATATTGAAAAAATAGCAAAAATTGTTAGTGAAAGGATTAAAGTGGCACTCACATAAAAATTATATCAGATTGCCTCCGCGAAATATTTTTGGTCTAAGCCAATCTTGAGGAGTTGATTTCTCATTTTGTTTATCTCTTTCAACAGCTTCTATTGGCTTGACTGATTGGGTTTCTTTAGTATTTTGATTTAATGGAAGTTTTATATCTGGTTTTTTTATAATTTTTCTAGTGGCTCCTGCTTTTAAAAGTTGAGCAGCACATTCAAATGTTGATGCATTAACGGAGTAAGAGTTAAAGTTGTTGGTAGCAGAAACCAATCCTGTATATAAATTGGTAGCAATGTCTTTGTCTATCTCTACCTTAAGAAATTGAAGAAAAATTAATACTAACTCAGAAATTGAGGAAGCAGTTCTGTTGACAAAATTTACGGTGCCAAAAAGAGTATTAGTTAAATGACGGTCAATGTTAATAATATCTCGGCCATTAAATTGATTTTGATTTTCAATATAAATACTTCCTAGACTACTAAGATTAGGTGTATAAATAGTAATAAAAAAATCAATTACACCACCAGTGTAAGAGTATTTAACCTGAGAAGGATCAAGTTTTGGGAAACCAGGACGAGGAGTGATAATCAAATTAAAAGAATTTCCTTTAATGCTATAGTCAACTTTATCTATTGATCCGTCAGTATATGGAAAAGAGATAACTAAATTATCTCCACCTGCATTTATATTTTTCTGGATCTTATCAGCAGCAAATAGATCTGATTCTATATCGCTTTCACAAGCAATAGAAACGGTTTTCCCTAACTTAGTTAATCCCAAGTATAAACTAGTAGCTGAGGCAATGGCATCGATATTTGGATTAGGTGGTAAGATAATACTACCAATTACGCCTTTGTTTATAATTGCAGCGGCTCGATTTAGAGTATCAAGGTTATTTTTCATAATACTATAAGATAGATTTTACCACATCTCCTACCGTTATGTCAAGTAGAGGGTAAAAAATCATTCCAGCTTCATCACCTTTTTTTACCTCCTCAACTTTTTTAGCGCGAATTTTTAAGGAAACTAATTTTGTCTTTCCTATGAGTTTATCATTTTTATAGACTTCTATATTATCTCCTAGATTAATTTTTCCTTTTGTAATCTGGACACCATAGACGCGTTCTTTTTCGATAACAAAAGTGGCTAAAATTTTTGCCTCTCCTTTTAAATTTTTTTCTTTTTTTTCTTTTTCCAATAACAGATTAGTCACTTCTGCAACTTCTTCCTCTAGCTCATAAATTATATTATAGGTCTTTATAATTATTTTTTCTTGATTAGCTAAATTTTTTACTTCGGCTGCTGTGTCTATATTAAACCCGATAATAATTGATTTTGTGATTTTTGCTAAGAAAACATCAGATTTGGTAATTTCGCCAATGCCTTTTGCGGTAATTTCAATCTTATCATTATTTTCTAACAGCTCGGATATTGCCTCAAGACTTCCTTGAGAATCTGCCTTAAATATTAAAGAGAGTTTTTTTGATTTATGATTTGTTGCCAATATAATGTCAGGTGTAATTTTTCTTTGACTGGTCAAAGAAGTTTCTAACTTATTTTTTATTTGAGTTGGTTGGGTTTGAATAATGCTGCCGACTTTAGGCATTTTTTTAAAACCCAACAGTTCAAAAGGGGTTGAGGGAAAGACTTTTTTTATGATTTTTCCTTGATCTGTTATTATTGCCCTAATTTTTGTCTTTTCATCTTCAGTGTAAATTGTATCACCGACTTTAAGACAGCCATCTTTTAAAATCACGCTGGCAACCATGCCTCTTTTATCTTTTTTTGATTCTAATATGTAAGCAATAGGAGGATTATTGGGATTATATGTCAAATTCATGTCTGTGCTAATTAAAAGAATTAACTCTAAAAGTTCATTTATGCCTTTACCAGTTTTTGCTGAAATGTTTATAACAGGAATTTTACCTCCTTTTTCTTCAACTATTACTCCGTGTTTAATTAAATCATTTTTAACCTTTTCTGGATTTGCTTCAGGGAGATCGATTTTATTTATTGCAACGATGAAGGGAATTTCAGCTTTGCTGATGTGAGAAATTGATTCAACTGTTTGTGGCATTACCGAATCCTTAGCGTCAATTAGAAGAATAGCTAAGTCTGCGATATTTGTTCCTCTGACTCTTAATTTTGCAAATGTTTCATGGCCTGGAGTGTCAATAAAGGTTATTTTATCGTTTTTATAACCTTTTAATCCTGTTTTAATTTCATAAGAACCAATTTTTTGTGTGATGTTACCATATTCTTTTTCGGCTATATGACTTTTCCTGATGCAGTCTAATAGAGTTGTTTTTCCGTGATCAACATGACCTAAAATAACAACAACAGGTGGGCGAGCAACCATATTTTTTTAAATAAAATTAACTAATTAACAGCTGTTTCTTCTTAATCTTTTTCCTGGGAAGTAGATTTATCTTGCGATAGAACAATATCAATCTCGAAGTTAGTTAATTTCGAAGCTAAATTAACATTTACTCCTCCTTTTCCAATAGCTAAGGGTGCCTCTTTTTCCTCCACCATTACTTTAGCTTTTTTATTTTTTTCATCAACTTCAACGTTTTGTATTTTTGCAGGAGATAGAGCAGCAATTAGAAAAAGCTTTGGATCATTGTTCCATTGAATAACATCTATTTTTTCGCTTCCACCTAATTCATCGGTTACTGTTTGGACTCTAACTCCTTTTTGTCCCACACAAGCACCTACAGGGTCAACTCCATTTTGGGTGCTATAAACAGCAATTTTTGCCCTTTCGCCTGGTTCTCTAACAACTTTTTTAATAAAAACCGTTTTATTAGCAATTTCAGGTACCTCTCTTTCAAAAAGTTTCTCAATTAATCTTGGGTCGCAACGAGAAACAAAAATTCGAGGATTACCAAATTTATCACTGGCTATTTCTTTTAGGTAAACTATTAAATAGCTATTTACTTGATAACGCTCATTTTTTATTTGCTCTTCTTTAGGTAAGATGGCTTCAGTTTTTCCAATATCAAGATAACAATTGTTGCCATCATATCGAATTATTCGACCTTTAATGATAGTGCCAATTTGAGATCTATAGTGATCAATAATTGTTTTTTTTTCAATTTCCCTTATTTTTTGAATAATTACTTGTTTGGCGGTTTGAGCTGCAATTCTTCCAAAACCGGGCGGAGTGACATCTTGGTCATTCTCAAAAATTTTTGCTTCTCCTGTTTCTTTGTTAACTTTAGCTGTGATTATTTTGTTTTTTGTTTTTTGTGGGTATTCTCTTTTGTAAGCAGCAATGATTGCCGCCTCAATTGAAGCAATAATATCATTGGGTGATATTCCCCTTTCTGTAGCTAATTGATTTAAAGCTAAAACGAATTCTGACTTGATAAGCGTCATATTTTAATTTTATCATAGAGTCATCAATTTTCAATTTAAAATATCTTTTAAGAAGAATTTGTCTTATATTTAATTTAAAATTATTTAGCTAATTAAGTAGCGGAATTCTTTTGTTATCTTTCGTTGTTTTCTGTTTTAGTTTCGCTGATAACTTCTGCTGGTGTTGTGGTGGTTTCTGGTTTGGTGCTTTCTTCCTTATGAGCAATAACTGAAACAATAACTCTGTCGGATGGATTTTTTATAATGTAGTTATCTTTTGTTGGTATATTGGCGACTTTTATTTCTTGACCAATTTCCTTTAATGAAGAAATATCTATTTCAATGAAATCAGGAATATCGTTGGGTAGAGCTTCTACTGTAAGTGAATTTAATTGAGTAAGCAAAACACCACCTAATTCTTTAACCGCTCTTGATTCACCAATTATTTTAATTGGGACACTTTTTTCAATTTTTTTTGTTAAGTCTATTTTTCTAAAAACAATATGTTGAATAGAATTGTCAGTTGGATTTTTTTGAATATCTTCAATTAATACCGGCAATTCCTGATTTTCTAAGCTAATGTAAATTATTCCAGTTTTCTTGGCAACTTTATAAACTCTAGTAAAACTCTTTAAGTCTACACTTATTGATTGTGATTTAAAATTTGTGCCATAAATGTTTGCTGGTATGATACCTGTCGCTCTTAATTTTTTAACTTTCCGGCCAAATAGGCTGCGTATTTGAGCTTTTAGTTTTAATTTTTCTTCTTCTGATATTTTATTTTTGGTCATAGTTTATTTTATTTCCAACTCAAGAAAAAAAATTTTATCAGTATTAAGAATAGTATTATAAACAATACTTTCATCTTTGACAAGAGGTGAAAAATTTTGATTTACTAAAAAAATATTTTTGGAAAAACTAAATTCTAAAATTAAATCACTATTGGCAGCCCCAATTTGTTTTTGAGTTATTATTTGATAAATTTGCTTTCCCTCATTTAAATTGTTAAGTAACTGATAAGAAATTTTTATTTCTGAAATCTTTTTTGGTAACACCTCAAAAAAGAAACCAATATTTTTGAATTGATTAATTTCCTCTTCAATAAAATCCTCAACTAGGACCCCATCTTTGGTAATTGATTTTACTTGGACATTTTTTGGAAGAAGAATTTGAAAAAAATTTCGGTAGACACCTCCCGGGAAGACTTCACTGGGTGAATCATTTTTGTAGTAAATTGAAAGAACATGATAAATGTTGCCTAGTTGATCAAATTTTGTTTTGAATACGTATGAACGATTTACAAAAAAATTTGCCTTGTTAACTCCTAGATTAGCATCATATTGGAAAAAATAGTCTGCTATGCAACTTTCGAATTGATTGTTGCATTTAGGATTAATTAATCGTCCAGACCAATTCCATAAATCAAATAATTCCTGAATTTTTGATTCTTCAAAGAAAATGACTATTTGTTTATCATCTAGTGATTTTTTAAGTGCATTAGCTAGCTTTATCAGTGAAACATTTTCTAAATTAATTATTAATTGTCTAGCAACTGATGATAAAAAACTTTTTTTTTGAATTGAACCAGGGAAAAAATTCTTTTCTGCATAAATTTGTGCTTTTAAGTAAAAATTTTGACTATTTATATATTCTTTAAAATCAGGAATATATAAATTCCCATAAGCTTCAAGAATTTGCTCAATACTTGTTGTCGTAAGTAGTAAAGCACCGTCAAATTTGGTAAAGCCCATTTCTTTTTCTAGAAAAAATTTGGCCTTGATATAGTTTTCGTAAAAATCGGGAGAAAAGTTCGAATCTCTTAAATACCAATGTGGTTGGTGAAGATATTTTCTTATCGCATAAGGAGGATCAACATGAAACTTAAGTTGACCATCAGCATCATAGACATCATAAATTCTTATATCGTTGAATACTAGATCTTTAATGTTTAAAATACCAAATGAACCCAAGAATCCACCGCCAGGTCTTAATTCGCGATTGTTAGCAAAAAAAATTACATAATTGAACTCTTTTTGATCAGTAAAAATTATATCAAAATAATCTGAGATTTTTTTTAATTTTAAAATACCATCTTCTAATTTTGTTAATTCATTTTTTGTTTTTTGAAAATATTTAATTTGAGAGGGAATTTTTTGATTAACAATTTTAATATCTTCATATAGATCATTCATTTGATCTCTAATTTTTTTTATAATATGCATTAGTAAAATTCTTTCTTTTTCTATTTTATTTTTTTTGAGAAATAATTGTTGAGCGATTTTAAAATTATTGCTTAATTCCAGACTATTTATAACAAATTCGTTGGTTCTTTCAGCAATGTCAATTAAATTATCAGGGAAAAGTGAGAGTGAAAGTAATAAATAGGTTGGTCTAACGATTTTGTAAGTATTTTTACTTATTTTTAGAAAAGAATTAGCTTTTTTTACCGACAAATAGGCTATTTCCAAATTTTCCATTTTAAAGTAATTTGTTGCTTGATAAATGAAAAAAAATGAAGCAATAAGAGGCGGTATGAAAATAATGTGTGCAAGAAAAAAAAATAAAAAAAGCAAAATTAGCAAAATTTTTAGTGAGAAATTAAATTTTATTCTGTCTAAAAATTTTTTGTGCATAAAAAAGTCTATTGATTTTTTTGCAGTTGGCAAATTTATTTTTAGATAGTTTTCCTTTGTTAAGGAAAAAGAAAACCATAAAATTCTATCAATATCATTTTTTACAATACTATCACCGTGAATATCGATTACTTTTATGTTTTCTTTTGAAGCAATTTTTTTTAATAATTGCTCTATTTGTGTTTGTTGATTAAAATAAATTAAAATTATTCTCTTTGCTTTAATTGAATCAAGAAATTCATATTTTATTTTTTCATTTATGAAGATGCAGTAGTCAAAATGAGTTAAATTTTCATTAATTTTTGTTGAAATTTTTGATGAAAAAAAAATATCTGTTTGATATTGTTTTAAGTAAGACTTTAAAAGTGAAATAAAAGAGTAGTTTTTTTTTGAAACAATAAGTATTTTTGACTTTTCCTTGGTTATTTCTGTAATTAATTTCATACAATTCTATTGTACAATTTCTTGGTAAAATTAATTAATGAATAATATAATTAATTTTCAGCAATTAAAAAAATTGAGTTTATATCTCCAGCAAAAAAAAACGGTTCTTGTTGGGGGGTGTTTTGATGTTATTCATTATGGTCACCTTCAGTTTTTAAAAAAAGCTAAAAATGAAGGAGATTTTTTAATTGTCGCTTTGGAGTCTGATATGTTTATAAAAAAAAAGAAAAAAAGAACTCCTTTTCATAATCAAAGACAACGCGCTCAGATTTTAAGTTCGTTCTCAATGGTTGATTTAGTAGTTTTGCTTCCTTTTTTTGAAAATAATGAAGATTATTTTAATTTAGTAAAAATTATTAAGCCTAAAGTCATTGCAATTACAAAGGGAGATTTGCAAATTAAAAATAAAAAGGATCAAGCAGAAAAAGTTGGCGCGGTGTTGAAGGTAGTAACACCCCTTTTGAAAAATTTTTCAACAACAAAAATTATTAATAATTATAAAATACTTTAAAGTAAGAATTTTAAGAATAACTCAAATAATTCATTAAGAAAAAAAATGCGATTATTTTTAGCAATTGAATTGCCGGAATCAGTAAAAAAAAAGTTAGAAAAAGAGCTTTTTGATATTAAAAGTTTTTATCCTTATTTTAACTGGGTTAGTTGGGAAAACTATCATATTACTCTTCATTTTTACGGAGATAAACAGGATGATGAGAAAATCAAAAAAAAATTAAAAGATGCTCTCTTTGATCAGGAATCATTTTACCTTTATTCAAGTAAATTTGATGTTTTTGTAAGTAAAAAAATTGTTGTTTATCTTGGATTTAAAAGAGAAAAAAAATCGAGCAATTGCTTGGTAAAATAAGGGAAACGCTATCTAAAGATACAAATAAAAATAAGAAATTTATTCCGCATTTGACTTTGGCTCGTTGGCGTCTTCCTTCAAAACAACAATACTTTGTTTTGAAAAAAAAATTAAATAAATTGAATATTAAACTCTCACTTCATGTTAAAAACATAGTTCTTTTTGAAAGTATATTGGATGGAAAAAAACCAGTCTAAAAAAAAAGAGAAATAATAAAACTTCTTTAGAAATATAACCTATCAATAAAAGATATATAGAAAAAAAATATATAGGAAATCACTTTCTGAAAAATTATTTTTCAGAAAGTGATAGTTAATTAGATCCTATTTTGTACATTCCTGTACCACAGATTGAACATTTAGCTTTTAAAGCAGGTTTGCCGTTTTTCATTGTAACTTTTTCTGGATTTTCTACTTCCCTTTTTGTGCGACATTTTACGCAAAACATTGTAGCCATATTTTAAATTCACCTCCTTTCATGAATTACTTTATAATCCTAACAAAATAAATAAAAATTTCAATGACAATTATCAATCCAGATAAAATTAAGCTTTTTTTTAAATCCTTAAAAAAATAATTTATGTTCTCATTTTTAATAATTTGTTTATTATACCTTATCGTAGCTTCTGATTTTGAATTTTCTTCATTATTTACTTGAATTTTTTTTTCTGCGACTATGTGTGTTTTTTTAATTGATTTATTAGGGTATTTTATATTAAGTAATTTCAATTTTTTACGATAAGTGGCAATAATTTTTTCCTTTTTAGTTTTTTTTGGCATATATTAACAATATAAAATA
>CALLVF010000052.1 GCA_938010745.1 uncultured Patescibacteria group bacterium
GCACCAGCACGCCCAGCAGCGCGACGCCCAACAGCAACGCCGCCCCTACGGGCAACCCGAACCCCGTCGCCACATCGCCCACGAGCCACGCCACTTCAACGGAGATTTTTAAGGGCATATCTTAATATAGCAAATAATAATAAAGTGTTAATCAACTCACCAGTAACAGTAATCCACGATGAAGCAACATAACTAAAACGAGGAATTAAAAAATAATTGCCGAGAAAATTATAAATTAATTGAAAAGCGAAAACAAATATTACAACTTTTTCTTTTTTTAAACTGTAAAGACTATTTAAGGCAACTGATTTCAAAAGAATAAATGGGAGTGCAAAAATTATTATTTTTAAAGGAATAGTTGCCTTCAAGTAATCATATTTAAAAATGAAGGGCAGTAAAATTGGTGAAAAAAAATAAACTCCAACAGCTATTGAAAAACCAATAAAAAAAAGCATAAATATATCTTTTTTTATTTTACTTTTAAAAAGACTCATATTTTCTTTAGCTAATTTGGAAAATATTGGCATTGATGAAACATTGTAGGATGCAGCAATAAAAAGTAGAGCATCCAAAAATTTATAAGCTGATGAGTATATACCAACAGCCGCATCTCCTTTAATCTTGTTTAATAAAATAACATCAATTTTTGAGTAAAAGGAAGCTAATAAAGAAATAGTTAAAAAAATAACTGATTTGCTAATAATCGCCAACCATGATTTAAGATTAACTACCAATTTAATATCACCAATTTCTTTTTTTATTAAATACAAGCAAACAATACCATAAATAGAATAAATTAAAAATATTACTATAAATACAGAATAAATATTTTTTGTCAACAAAACCAAAAGAACGGTTAGAATAACCAGCTTTATTTGAAAAAATAATGAAATAAAGGAAGCGATATATGCTTTTTCTTTTATGGAAGTAAAAATTAAAAAGCTTCCCGAGATACTGTTTGAAAGAATAACCGTTGCAGTCAAAAAAATGGGTAAATATAAAGTTTTTTGGTAAGGAAAAATAAACATTGTTAAAATGGTAATTACTGTGGAAAAAAATCCTAAAAAAATTCGAAGATTAAAAAGATCAAGATGTCTCTTATTGTTTTTTTGCTCCAGATGAACCAAACCATAAGTGGTTGTACCGGCATCAATCAATGGTTGAAATAAACCAATATGTGTCCAAGCCAAGGTATAAAGAGCATATGTTGATGGAGGAAAAAATCGAATGAGCACTAAAAACATAAAAAAATGAAGTATTTTGTTGATAACTGAGGAGAAATTTAAGCTAAAAAAATTAAGATAAAACGGCCTTTTAATAATTTCCTCATAAATTGTTTTCGGGCTTCTCAAAAGATCTCTCACTTTTTGTTTTAAACTGCCATACTTTAGCAAAAACTTCAGTCGATTTTTAAATAGATAAAAATTTTTTTTATGATTTACCTTTCCTGCCTCAAAATGATCATAAATTAAAGATGAATCAATCCCTATTTTAAAGCCAGCTTTTTTTGCACGCCAGCAATAATCAACATCCTCATAATACATAAAATAACCTTCATCAAAATAACCGATTTTTTCAATCACTTCTCTTTTAATAAACATTAGTGAACCGGAAACAAAATCTGTTTCAAAAAATCGCGCCGGTGGTTTTTTATCTATTAAACCACCGCTTAATCGCCATTTATCAATTTCACCACCATAATAAATTTTTTTATCTTGCCTTAAAGCAAAACCCAAAATATCAAATTTTTTTAATCCTTGAAGAAAGTTTTTATTTTGAAAATCAACAAATGAAATATCTGGATTAGCAACCATTAAAATTTGACAACTATCTTTAATTGCCTTTTTTATCCCAATATTGACTCCTCCAGCATAACCCAAGTTATTTTTAGTGTTATCAACAAAATATATTTTGTAATTTTTAAGTAGCAAGTTTTTAACTTCTTTTGTTAATCGTTTTAAATCACTACGAGGTGTTTTGTAAAGGACAAAAATAAAGGCTATTTTTTTACTATTAAAGTATTCTTTTCTATTTTCCCTAATTATTCTTTTTTCATTCCCGCTAAGACGGTAATCCACTCGATCGTTAAATTTTTTAATATTCTCGTGATTTTTCATATAAATCTTCTTATTGATGATTTTTTGGCATCCTTAAATCCCGAAGGCTTTCCTACTTTTTGTTTCGTTTTTATTTTCTTGCTAGCGATTCAAAATTTTTAAAGAGTCGCGTTTTTATTAACTAAACTGTAAACAATTATTTTTTATATTTTACTCTTTTTAAACTTCGAAAACCTACTTTCTCTAGGTTAATATAAAAAAAATTACGCTTTAATTTAAATATAAACAAAAAGAAGTATGTTAAAAACTCCATATAGGCAAAACCTAAATCTAAAGGAATTCTAAACAATCCATCTTTGTAACCTTTATCTTCAATAAACCTTGCCCAAAACATATGAAGTGGGTAAAAAAAAATTTTTTTTAAGGAACTTTTTTCACCTCTTTTCAACTTTTGTTTCGCTTCGCGTCTCGCATATTCGGTAAATTTTTCAATCATTTGAGGCAAACTTCGATAAGAATGGTGAATAATTTTGGCTTTTAAATAACCAATCTTTCCTTTTTTTATAAAATACTTATGATGAACAATTGCTGGTTTAATATCAACTGAATCTTTTTTAAATAAACGGAGCATCTTATAATTTTCCCCACCATACATAACGGGTCGGCCCAAAAAATAATTTTGAAATGGAATATAAAACCCTGTGTATTTTTGCAACATCGAGTATCTTACATCTAATATCTTTTTTATTTCTCTTTTTAACTTTGAAGATAAATATTCATCTGAATCTAAAACTAAAATCCACTCGCCTTGGCATTTATTTAATCCTAACTTTGCTTGTTTTCCTAAGTCTTTTCCTTTATAAAAAAAAACTTTTGACTGATATTCCTTAGCAATGGTAATAGTTTTATCTGAAGAATAATTATCAACTATAACTATTTCATCAACTAAATTTTTTACTGAATATAACGTTTTTTCAATTGTTTTTTCCCCATTTTTTGTTATCATCAGCAGTGATAAATAAACTTTCATATTTAAAATTATACATTAGTGAAGTTATTATTATTTTATCTTTAAACCAACTAAAATAAATCATCACAAAAATTAAATAAAAGTTGCCATCTTAAACTGTAAAATCTGGTAAGTGTTGTTAATAAATAAATAGTAATAAATCGATATTTTAGTTTTTATTTTTTGGATATTTTTTATAATCATTAAACAAAAATGAAATATTGTTATTCAAATAAGTGTTGTAATTTGTTAATCTCTAAAAAGTTATTTAGTAATGTTTAAAATGTAGAGCTTGAATTCATATGATTTAAATATTTTAAAATAAAATAATTAAGCGAGAAAATATAATATTTTTAAGATTGCAGTAATTTCTATTATTAATTTATTATTACCAATTTTTGAATTTATTCAAATATCATAAAATTTAAACATTTGAATCATTATTTCTTCCTAGGGCAAAAATTAAAACAAGTAAATTTTATAATTTTCTAATTATCCTAAAGAAATATCTAATTATTGTATTTCTACAACTGTTTAAGTAGTAAAACTTTATTTGTTATAAAGTGGTCGCTGGGGGACTTGAACCCTCAACCTCTTCGATGTGAACGAAGTGCTCTAACCATTGAGCTAAGCGACCAAATTAAAAAAGTACTTTTAATATTTATTATTCTATTATACAATAAATCTTTATGAGACTAATCAAAGCAGTGATTGATTTTGTCATGGATATTTTAGAGACAATCGTTTTCGTTGGGTCTTTATTTATCGTCGTATATCTTTTTATTCTAACACCCAATCAAGTTAAAGGCGCCTCCATGGAGCCTACATTTCACACGGGAGATTACATTCTAACTAGCCGGATTACCTACAAATTTAGAAGACCTCAAAGAGGTGATATTGTAGTTTTCAAATCACCTAAAAATCCTGACATAGAATATATTAAAAGAGTTATTGGACTTCCTGGAGATAAAATTTTAATTGAAAATGGAGAAGTTTTTGTAAATGGAATAAAAATTGAAGAAAATTATATATCTGCTAGAACTAACCTTTGGGAAGGTGGTTATGTTAAAGATGGGATACCAGTTATAATCCCAAATGACTATATTTTTGTTATGGGGGACAACCGTCCTCGATCTTCAGATTCAAGAGAATTTGGCCCTATTCCAATATCTTCTGTTATTGGCCAAGTTTTTTTCAGATACTTCCCTCCACAAGTCGCTGGGATTATTTCCAATCCCCTTCCTTCTTCACTCCATTAACTTTTCTAGTATTTTTTTAATTCTTTCACTGGTTTGTTTTAGATCCCCTTTTATTTCAATGATTAATTTACTTCTTATTCGCGTTTGAATTAATTTAAAGTTATTCACCAACCATTTATTTTTTAACTTCTCTATTATTTTTACTAATTCTTTTTCTTGCAAAGGATTACCTCTTGTTTTTGTATTATGAATAATTTTTCGCACTTCTTCTTCAGTTGAAGCAACCGTTAAATTTTCAGCTAAAACTTTTTCGTATAAAGAAACTATCTTTTCGTTGTTCTTAATCCGAGAGATAACAAACAAATGACTTAAAGAAATTAATTTTGAATAATAACCATCAATCACTATTAATGGTAATCTATTTAGCCGAAGTAAATGGCAAATGTAAGATGGTTTGATATTTAACTGCCTCGATATATCTATGATTCTCAGTTGTTTATCTTTTTTAAGATATTCTATTAATTTGGCTTTGGTTAAAAAATCTTTTTCTTCTTTTATTTGTAAAAAAATTTTTTCAGTTTCTTTATCCATGTGTTAATATAAAAGTATTTGTCTTACCTTTCTTGCTTACTAACTACTTTTACATATTTCTCACCTCTTTTTTGAAAAAATTTTACTATACCTTCTTTCACAGCCAAGACTGAATAATCACGAGATAAAATTGTCCCATCTGCGGCATTAATTTTAGTACCACGCTGACGGATAATTATATATCCAGGGTAAACTCTTTCCCCATCATAAACTTTAACACCTAGTCTTTTTCCTTTAGAATCACGATTACCTTTTGCTGCTTTTTGAGCTTTTGTATGTGCCATATAAATAAAATCAAAAAATAAATTCTTCAACAGAAAGTTTTATTTGTTCAAGTATAGTTTACACGCCTTTAGCCATCAATTTTAATTATCTTTAATTTTGTCAATTGTGAACGAAAACCTTTCACTTTTCTATACCTTACTTTTGCTTTGAATCTAGCAACTCTAATTTTATAACCTTTGGCGTGAGCCAAAATTTCTGCTTGCACTTTCTCCGATAAACTTGGATTCCCCAATTTAAGAAATTTTCCGTTTTCATCAAATACTGCTAGAGTCTCTAAGCTTAACTTTTCTTTTTCAGGTAAATTAATTTTATCAACAGTAATCACATCGTTTTCTTTTACTAAGTACTGTTTTCCTCCTGATTTTATAATTGCTATGTATGCCATGTGTATATTATAAATTATATCATGGAATTAAAGCAAATCCAATGATAATTGTTATCAATGCAGAACCACCATAGGAAATAAAAGGTAAAGCTACACCAGCTATTGGTAAAATTCCAAGATTCATCCCTACGTTTACGAACAAATGAAAAACCACATATGACAAAAAACCTGTTATAAAAAGAAATTTTTTTTTGCCGTCTTCATCATTTTTTTTATTGTTAAAATGAAAAGCTCTTTTTGTAATAAGATAAATTATTACTCCATAAAAAAAAAGGACTAGAAATCCACCAAAAAAACCAAATTGTTCAACTAAAGTTGCATATGCAAAATCTGTATGATTTTCTGGTAGAAAAGCCAACCTTGATTGTGTCCCCAAGCCTAATCCACGTCCAAAAAATTTTCCAGATCCAGTAGTTATTACTGATTGAACCATATTGTAGGCATCCCCTTGAAAATCAACTTTTGGATTTAAAAAACTAAAAATCCGTGCTTTTTGATAATCAGCTAAAGTAGACCAAATAATTGGAGTTGATAAAAAAAAGATCAATATTAAGCAAATAATATACTTTTTTGAAAAGTTAGAAAAAAGAATCATAACGAAGAAAATAAAAAAAATAGAGATAGCATTCCCAAAATCTGGTTGCTTAAAAATAATAAAAGTAGGTATTATAAATAAAAAAAATATTTTAGTAAAGGTAAAAAATTCCTGATAATGAAAATTTTTTTTAGAGAGTTCATTAGCTAAAAACAAGATAAAAAAAACCTTAAAAAATTCAGAAGGTTGAAATCTAATAAAATAAAAATCCAACCATCTTTTTGATCCTTTTACCTCCAAACCGATAACAAAAGTTACAAATAAAAGAATTACAAAGAACCAATATAATATGTTATAATTGCTGTAAAAAAAATTTATTCCAATTTTCTTTATACAAATAAAAGCTAAAACACCTATTAAAAAATAAAATGTTTGTCTAAAAAAAAGATCTAAATTTAATCCTAAAAGAGAAAAATTTCCAAATAAAGAAAGAAAAATTGAAGGAATTAATAATTGATTCATAAAGAAACTTCTAATTTATCAGAAAAAACAATCTCTTTAACCATAACTTTATTTTTGATAACTTCAATATTCTCTCTAAACTTATTAGGAATTATTAATTTTACTTTTTCTCTTGGTTTAAGCCCCATAATTTTTCTTCGGTTTTGAATTTGACGAATTAACTCTCTTAATTCTCCTTCTTTTCTTAAATCTTCTTCACTCACTTTTACTTCAATTTTAGGGTAACGTATTTTATTATTGATAATGATATTTTTTACGTTTAATTCAGACAAAATTAACTCCCACACATTTTCACTTAATTTAGAATAATCTTCTTCTAATTCTAACTGCAAGCTTGCTAAAGGAAAGCGCACTTTAACCCCAAGTAGTTTTCTTTTAGCATGCCCAACCTCAACTAATTTGCGAGCTAAATTCATTTCTTGTTCTAAAGATGAATTTTTCCATTTTCTATCAACATTTGGCCAAAATGCCAAATGAACTGACTCTTTACCAGTTAAATTTGTATAAATCTCCTCAGAAATAAAGGGAATAAATGGTGAGATAATAATTGATAAATTAACTAAAATGTAGTAAAGGGTTTGATAGAAATTCTCTTTGTCTTCTTTGTCTTGAGAATTTAACCATACTCTATCTCTACTTCTGCGGATATACCATGTCGATAAATCATCGACAAATTTTTCTATTTCTAAAGCAGCATCTTTAGCGTTGAATTTTTTTAGATTATTCTCAACAAAATCAACTAAACCAACAAACCGACTCATTATCCAATAATCTAGAATGCTTAACCTTGATTTTTTTATTGTAACATTTAGCTCTTGACTCCTCCTTGCTTTAAACTCATCCAAATTAGCATACTCGACAAAAAAATTGTAAACATTCCACAACATCAAGTAAAAATGCCTTCTTACTTCATCGCCTTTTTTATATCCAAAAAGCATATTTTCAGCTGGATTTTGACGTGAATACAGCCAACGCATAACATCAACTCCAATTTTGTCAGCGCCTTCATTAAACTCAATTGCATTTCCCCAACTTTTGTGCATCGGTCGCCCATCTTCTCCTAAAAGAGTTCCAAAACCCAATACCGTCTTAAATGGAATGGTATTTTCTAAAACGGTTGACATGGCAATAAGAGAATAAAACCAGTTTTTAAATTGTCCCGGAAAAGATTCAGTAATAAAATCAGCAGGAAACCATTTTTTCCATTCTTTTTTATTTATTTGATAAAGTGGTTTTCCTTGATTATTCTCTGTTATCGTCGAATAGGCAACAATTCCGGCATCAAGCCAAGGATTACCAACGTCATTAATTCTAGAAATAACACTACCGCATTTTTTGCATTTAATCTTAACCTCGTCAATCCATGGTTTATGTGGAGTCTTTCCATCAAATCTTTCCCAACCTTCAAAAGCTCTTCTTCTTAATTCTTCTTTTGAACCAATTACTTCAAAATAACCACATCGATTACACTCATATATTGGCAAAGCTAAACCCCAATATCTATTTTTTTTACTGATTAACCAATCGTGCATGTTTTTTAACCAATCAAGTTCCCTGTTTAAACCAAAACTTGGCAACCAATTAATTTTTTTTGCCACCTCAATCATTCTTTCTCTTAAGGTTAAATTTTGAGATTTTGCTTTTGAGTTTTTAATTTTAGAAGGTCTGTCCATGGCAATATACCATTCATCAGCTACTTTCCATACTAACTCAGTTTTACATCGCCAGCAAGCTGGATAACGATGTTTGTAATTGTGAATTTTGTAAACCCATCCATTGTTTGCTAAATAATCAAGAATCAGCCGAGGATTTTTTTTGGCGTTTTTTCCCGACAAAAACCCTAAATCAGGAAGGTAATCAGCATTATCGCCAATCACTGGAATCATTGGTAAACCTAATTTTTTTCCTAAAAGAAAATCTTCTGTCCCAGCAGAAACTGCTGTATGGACCATTCCTGTTCCTTCGGTTAAAGTAATAGGGAGAATCTTTTCATCTGTTGCGACTACAGTATGAAATGTTTTTGAGTTTTTTTTTGCAACTTCTTTTACAGCTGGCAAATCATCAAAAGGACCTTGATATTTTAACCCAACTAATTCTTTTCCTTTGATGGTTTTAATAATAGTTTTTAAGTCATCAGATAAAACCTGTTTAATCAAATCTTTAGCAAGCCAATAAAATTCACCTTTTTCTGTTTCAACTAAAGAATAGTCATAATTCTCATCAACGGCAACAGCAACATTAGCGGGAATTGTCCATGGTGTTGTTGTCCAAATTAGTAAATATTCATTATCTCTTGACTTTTCACTCTTGACTTTTAACTTAAAGTACACTGCTTCATGAATCACATCTTTATAATCTTCAGTAAGTATTTCATGTTGAGATATTGCTGTTTCACAACGTGGACACCACGGAACTGATTCTCTTCCTTTATAGATCCAGCCGTTTTCATAACAAACTTTTAGAAAATACCAGATCATATAGTTATTTTCATCGCTCATCGTAAAGTAAGAGTTATCCCAATCAGCAAAGTATCCAAGCCGTTTTGATTGTTCTGTTTGAATGGAAGAAAATTTCATAACCCGATCTTTACAAAGCTGAACAAATTTGGCAATTGAAGCTTTCTTATCACCGGGAATTAAATTTTCAATATCTTTTTTTGTTTTTAATCCTAATTCTTTCTCTACTTCAACCTCAACCCAGAGCCCCTGACAATCAAAACCATTTTGAAATCGCTGGCGGTAACCTAAAAGATTGTAAAAACGCTGCCATAAATCCTTATAAGTTCGCCCCCAAGCGTGATGAACTCCCATGGGATTATTTGCAGTTATTGGACCATCCAAAAAAGAGAATCGCTTAGGAGAATTTTTATTTTTTTGAAGATATTTTTTAACAATTCCTTTTTCGTACCAATGCTTTAACCATTTTTTCTCCATTTCTGGAAAGCTTATATTATTATTTACAGTTTTAAACATAAATAAATTCAATAAATAAAAATTTAATTTAAAATTATAGCAGAATTTTTTTATTTTTTTCTCAAAAAAGCGGGGATATCAAATTCATCATTCTCAATTAGATAATCGTAATCTTCATCAACAAATTCTTCGTTTTTTTGATTATCATTATCTAATTTTTTTCCATCGCTTTTTAGTTGATAATTTAGCTCTGTTTTAAAGCGATGCAAACCAAGTTTCTTATCATCAAATTTTGTTGCAATTAATGTAATTTTAATTTGATCTTCCATCTGTTCATCAATTACTGCGCCAAAAATTATATCAGCGTCTGGATCAACACTCTTTGAAATTATCAAAGCCGCCTCGTCAATTTCTGACATTGTCAAATCAGGCCCCCCTACGACATTAAAAAGCACGCCTTTTGCCCCTTCTATTGAGACATCAAGAAGCGGAGATGAAATAGCATTTTTTATTGCTGTTATTGCTCTTTTGTCACCGCTTCCTATTCCCACACCCATTAAAGCAGTTCCCGCATTACTCATTATTGCCCGAACATCAGCAAAATCAACGTTTATAAGACCAGGAGTAATTATTAACTCTGCTATTCCTTTAACTCCCTGGTGAAGAACTGAATCAATTTTTTTAAACGCATCTAGTATTGAGGTTTTCTTATCAACGATAGATAATATTTTCTGATTTGGTACAATAATTAGTGTATCTACTTTTTCTTTTAACTTATCAATACCCGTTTCAGCAACAAACTTCCTTTTTGCTCCCTCAAAATCAAATGGTTTTGTAACGATTGCAACTGTTAAAGCGCCAGTTTCTTTGGCAATTTCAGCAATCACAGGCGAAGCACCAGTACCAGTTCCTCCTCCCTCTCCGCAGGTAATGAAAATCATGTCTGCTCCAGCTAACTCTTCTTTTAAACGCTCCCTTGATTCTTCAGCAGCTTGTCTTCCAATCTCCGGATCTCCTCCAGAGCCTAATCCTTTGGTTAAGTTTTCACCAATTTGAATTTTTATTGTTGCTTTATTATTTAAAAGCGCTTGAGCATCAGTGTTTACAGCAATAAACTCAACTCCTGTTATTTCTCCCTCTTTAATCATCGATGACAATGCGTTTCCTCCACCTCCACCGACACCAACAACTTTAATTCTTGCTGCTTGTCCAGCTTTTGGTTTTATTAGCATAAATAAGAAATGAAATTAAAATTAATCAACTAATTAATTAAATTCACGGAATAAATTGCTTTATAAAATCTTTTATTTTTTTTACAGGTGTTGTCAGAGAAAAATCTTTAATTAAGCGATTAAAATTTTTAAAACCTACACCTTCCTCCATTTTAAATCTTTCTCCATACAAAATCAAACCGACAGTCGATGCATATTGAGGATCAATAACTTCATCAATTAACCCTGTGATTCCTGTCGGAAAACCTAACCTTACAGGTAAACCAATTACTTTTTTTCCTGTTTCAAGAATACCAGTAGTTAAACTTCCACCACCTGTTATTACTAATCCTGATGGAACATTTGTTGCAAAACCACTTTTTTCAATCTGCTCAAAAATTAACTTAAAAATCTCATACAATCTCGAATTTATGATTTCATCAATTAGTGTTTTTGATGAAACTTCACTTATGTTTTCAGGAATTTTAAGTGCAGATAAATCTATTTTAGGTAATTTTTTCTTTACATTTTTACTTAAAAAAAGTTTTATTTTTTCTGCTGAATCCAATGAAACTCTTAACCCGACAGCAATATCATTCGTTATGTGTCTTGCTCCAATTGGAATTGATGAAGAGTAGGATAAGGATCCATCAACATAAATGCAAATATCAGTTTTACCACCACCAATATCAACAGCAACAACCCCTAGTTCTTTTTCTGTTGTAGTTAAAACGGAAAGCGAGGAAGATAATCCAGAAAAAACAAAACCTTGATTTTTAATTCCCAAATCACTCAATACTCGGTCAATATTTTTTAAATTAGTAGAAGAAGCCGTTATTATATGTGTATCAACTTCAAGGCGCACACCACTCATACCAACTGGATTTTTAATTCCTGACTGACCGTCAACGATAAAATCACGCGGTATTACTTCGATAATATGCTGAGATGAGGATAAAGAAATTGCTCTTGCGGCCTCTATGACCCTAAGCACATCATCTTCAGCAATCTCTGCAGTGGGGTTACCTACTGCAACGATTCCGTGTGAATTTAGTGAAGATATATGAGGTCCACCTACAGAAACGTAAGCACTACTTATTTTATGACCAGCCATTCTTTCTGCTCTTTCAACACTCTCTTCAACAGAACCTGTTACTTCATCAATATCAACTATTAAACCTCTTCTTACCCCTCGTGATGAAGTTGAATTAAAACCAATAATTTGTAATTCTTGTGATTGTGTTGATCTTACGGCAACTATTGTGGCAATTTTAGAACTTCCAATATCAATACCACAAATCAACTTTTCTACCATAATTATATTCTAAGAAAGTTTTAAAAATGCAAAAATGATTGAACTTAAAAATTATCCAAATAAGTTAATTTTATAAACAAACACTAAAATTTTACAATAGCTTTATCAAACCTTAAATCAAGAATAGTAAATTCTTTCGCTTCAATTCTAAAGCGTTTAACAATTTGAATTAATTGATACTCAAGAATTTTTAAATCTTTTTCGGTCGAAAAAAGGTAATTTTTTTTGCCTTCCATAAATACTATCATATTATTGTCTTTAATATCAACTCTTTCAATTATTATTCCTAAATCAGAAAATATTTTTTTTATTTTAATTGCCATTTTTATGTCATAATAATCTATCCAATCACCTGCTTGAAAAATATAAGGACTTAATTTTTGATAATAGTAAATTATCGGTAAAGACTTATCTTGATTTTTGGATTTATAAAGAATTCTACCATCATCAGATAAATAAAAATATACGCCGTCACCCTGTAAAACTACTTCCGGATTGTACAAGGTTATATTAACTTTTATTTTATCTGGAAAAACTTTACTGATTTTTGCTTCTTTTACTAAGGGATTTTCTTGCTCTATTTGATTTTCCATTTTGTCTTTATTTATAAAAAGAAGATTATGTTTTAATAATTCTCTAAGTCCAATAATAGGTATTTTTTCATTAATTCCTTCAATTTCAACTTTTTTAACTTTTAAAGTAGAATTTAAATGACAAAATAATAAAATCATTAAAGAAAAAAGAAAAAAAATAAAAGACCTACTAAATCGCTGATAAAATCGTCTTGACAATATTCTCTGTGGCATTTTTTCTGTAAAAATTGTTTAATCGATTAAAATTTTTTTTATATTTCTCCCTATTAATAATAAGTTTATCAATTAGTTTAAGCAATCTTGAACTTTTTTCATCTTGGTTAAATATCATGCCTACCCCTGCTTCTTCAAAAATTTTTGCATGAATTAATTGTTCACCAAAAGAAGACCACGGTAGAGGAATTAATACAGAAGGTTTTCTCAGTACTAATAGCTCAAAAAAAGTATTCGCGCCAACTCTTGTAACAACAATATCAGCTATAGAATAAATATAACCAATCTCATCATCAAAAAAAAATTTTTTTAAAAAATACTGACGCCTGTATTTAGTTGGTAAATTTTTTTTAAACTTAAGTAATTCTTGAAAATCGCCATATTCCCTCGAATCACCCGTTTGATGAATAACAATATATTTTTTAAGAAGATCTCTTAAAATTTTTTTAATGTGTAAATTAATACTGTGTGACCCTAAACTACCTCCCGTAATATAAATTACAGGATGTTTTTTAACAATGGAAAAAGGTTTTTTAATTATTTTAAATATTGATTCTCTCACGGGATTACCAGTCACTATTACCTTTTTTTTACTAAAATAGGAAGCTGTTTTTTCAAAAGCAACAAAAACCCTCCTTGCAAAAAAACCAATAATGCGATTTGCTATACCTGGATTAATAGTTTGCTCATGAGTAAAAACAGGAATACCATATACATACCCTGCAAAAGCAATTGGCAAGCTAATATAACCACCAAATGAAATAATACAAGAAGGTTTTTCTCGGTAAACAATTATCAGAGAATTCAAAATACCAACAGGAACGAGTAAAATATTTAAAAAAGTTTTTAGTGTAAAAAACCAAGTTAATCTACCTGTTAAAAGGTGAATAAACTTAATTTTTCTTTTTTTTATCTCCTCATATTCTAAAGTTAATGTTTTTTCAAAATCATTGCTATATTTTCTACCAATAAATACAAGTTCAATTTCTGGGTATTTTTTTTTTATATAATCAATTACGGAGAGGGCTGGAGACAAGTGACCACCCGTAATTAAAATTTTCATAAGTATTTCTTCGTAATTTTTTTTGAAATATTCATTAGTATACCAACAAGAGCAAAAGAAACAATCAAGCTAGAGCCACCATAAGAAATAAAAGGTAAGGGAACTCCCGTTAAAGGAAAAAGGTTAACCAAACCTGCTAAATTGATAATAGCTTGTAAATTAAAAAAAGCAAAAATTGAACTACTTATAATTTTACCAAAACGATCTGGCGCAAGTTTTGTCAATTCATAAATTTTATAAACAAAAATAAAGTACAAAATAATCATAATAAATCCACCTATAAATCCTAATTCTTCGAGTATGATAGCAAAGATTGAGTCAGTATGAGCTTCAGGAAGATAAAGATATTTTTGTCTTGATGAACCAAAACCTGCGCCAAATAGCCCTCCATTTTTTAGTGAAATAAATATCTGATTAATGTGATAAGTAATCCCTAAAGGATCAAAATTTGGATTTAAAAAGGCAGTTATTCGAGCTAAACGATACGGATAAATTTTAATCATCAAAAAAAAAATTACAGTAGAAATTGGTATAAGTAATACAATGTGTATGATACTACCACCTGATAAAAAATAAATAACTACACTTAAAAAAAAGATTATGATTGCAGTTCCCATATCAGGCTGCAAAAGAATTAGAAAAACAAGAAGTCCAAGTAGAATCAAAAAAGAAAAAAAGCGTTTTCTTTCTTTGTAAATAAACCAAGAAGACAGGTAAATAATAACACTAAATTTTGCTAATTCAGAGGGTTGAAAATT
>CALLVF010000053.1 GCA_938010745.1 uncultured Patescibacteria group bacterium
ATTGTTGATGGCAATTCGATTGACAAGACAAAAGAGGTAGTAGATTATTTTAGTAAATATTTAACAATTAAATTTTTTCAAGTAAAAAAAAGAAATGTCTCATACCAAAGAAATTATGGTGGGAAAAGAGGACGAGGTAAATATTTAGTTTTTTTGGATGCTGATAGTGAAGTTCTTCCAACCTTTATTACTAACCTTAAAAGAAGTATTATTAAGAAAAAAGGCTTAATTTTTATCCCTTTTTTGTTACCTGAGAGAGGATATAAAGAGTATGGGCCAATTTTTAGCTTAATTAACTTGATTATCGAAGTAAGTCAAAATGTTAATCGGCCATTTTCAGCCGGAGGGAACATGATTGTTGAAAAACATTTTTTTAATCTTTTAGGAGGTTTTGATGAGAAATTGTTTATTTCTGAAGATCATCAATTGGTTTATTATGCTTGTAAATGGGGTGTTAGATCAAAATTTCTTCACCAAATTAAAGTTCGACTTTCATTACGTAGGCTAAAAAAAGAGGGATGGTTGAAACTTTTTTACAAATATTCTTTAGCAACAATTCAGTACCTTCTTGGTAAAAAAATAGAAAGAAAAATTTTTGATTATCAAATGGGTGGGCAAATTTATAAAGAAATAAATGATTATAAAAAAGGCAATAAACTAATTAATAATTATTTTAAACAAGCAAAAGATTTGCTTAAAAAGCTTACTTCCTAAATTTTAAAAGTGGAGATAATGGGGTAGTGATCTGAATAATTAATATCAACTCTTTTACTTTCTATTAAATAAAGGTTTTTATAGTAAATATAGTCTATTTTTAATCTATCTGTAAAAAATTTTCTAAAACTTTTGATTATTAATCTAGCAATAAAATTATAATGTAATTTTTTAAGATTTCGAGAGTAAGAGATAGTGTAACTAATATTTTTGGTGGCTTCTTGAAAACTAAATTTATTCATAAGTTTTTCTAATTTTTTTCTCCCATAAGGAAAATAATTAAAATCACCGGCAATGATCGTTGCATTTTTTCGATTATCTAATTTATTAAGTAATTGTTCGAGTTGTTTTATTTTAATGTTATTTAATCCTAAAACTGGAAGGTGACAATTATATATAATGACCTTTTTTTTTGTATCTTTTGGTATTAAGACAGTTTTTAAAAAATTAGGTTTTAAATTTTTTGCTGATGTAATTTTAAAAAGACTTAGTAATTGAGTAAATAAAGACTGAATTGTGGGGAAAATTTGAGATTCTTCAAGGTAAAATTTAGAGGCATTATAAAAAGTTGCCGTACCGTATATTTCCCCTCTTTTTATTAGACAATTAGAATAATCAGCTAGAGAATAATTTAAATTTTGCACTCTTTTAAAATTAGCATCATCGATTTTAAATTCTTGAAGACAAATAATATCAGGAAAGTACAGATCAACAATTTTTTTTAAGAAAATAGTGGCTTTGTTAAATAGGGTATTGTAGGTTAAAAGAGAAAATTCCATTTACTAATTATACAAAAATGCTAAAATTAATAGTTCACAATTTATCCACATTTTTTTTAAATAAAACTATGGAGCATATTGAAGCCCCTTTTATTTTATTATTTATTATAGGATATCTTATAGAAAAATTAAATTTTTCTATAGGACTTGACAATTTAATTCTATTTGGATATATTTAAAGTATGGATAATTTAAAGGCCTTTAATTCAAATAAATTTAAAAAAATGAAAGAAAAAAAAGCATGTTTTAGCAAAGAATCTATAAATTTTGTAAGTGCACAATTTAGACAATTAACAAGAAAGCATTTGAAAATACCAATTCAGTTAATTAATCTTTGAAGTTAAATTTTTTTAAAACTTTAAAATATTTCTTAGAGTAAAAATAATTAAGAGCATCACTACCGCTCGTATTTAGGGTGACGACGAGTAGTAATGCTCTTGCTTTAACAATAACAAAAAAAATTTTTTTTGTCAATAAGTTAATTAATCTACCTTATATAAAGCACCAAAACCATTGTTTGTTCTTAAGACTATTTTTCCTATCTTTAAAAATTTTTCTTCATAAATATTGGGGTATTTTTGTTTTTCCAAACGTGAAACTACAATGTATTTTATTTGGTACTTTTTTATTAGTTGTTTTGTTTGATTAATATCTTTTGATTCATAAATAGCAGTGATATCAGGAATTCTTTTGCCAACAACATCAGCTGATCCTCGCCAAAGCCATTCATGAACCCACCAGCCAGCAACTGTGGGTAATCCAGTCATTGTCGAAATTCTTTCGTAGTCAGTATAGGAGTCGCCTTGAGCCTCAAGAATAACTGGTTGACCTTTAACATTTTTGTTTAACCAGTCAATAATCTCTTTGTCTTCCGGGTAATTATCAATAAGCCAACTTGAACCATCTAAATTAACTGGTTTGTTTAGGGATCCATAATAGGAAGGGATGGAATAAAAGGGATAAATAGAAACTAAAATAAATAATAATGAATAAATAATAATGAATAATTTTATTTTTGCGTGTTTTAGTGAGAAAAAAACATAAGCTGAGGCAATTCCCATCATAATAAAAGCTTGATAGCCTAGTTTAAACATAGTGTTGGCTCGAAAATGAACAGGGTAGATGTCTTTTGCGTAAAAGAATTCAGGGATAAGAATTAAAAAGTTTGCAAAGGAAAATAAAACTAGAGTAAAACTTGATATTTTTGGCTTAATAATTGCTTTTGAATTTTTTGTTTTTTTAGTAATAATAAACATAATAAAATTAACCCAAAAAAACCCCCAAAGAATAAAAAGCATCCAAAAAGGTGAAATTTGACAGTTGTTTTTTTCAAAAAGAAAAGGACCAATTTTACCGCTAAATTTAAAAATTTCTGAACCGCAATTAACACCAATACCAGAGACAAAGGGTTTAAAGTGAAAAGAAAAAGGTAAGGTAAACAAAATAGCAAACAGCAAATAGAAAGCAGAAAATTGAAAGAATTTTTTAGAAAATCCAAATTTCAATAAAAAGATAGTCAAAATTAATAAAGCATAAATTGGACCGTCGAAGGCGTTTGTCATGTAGTGAATAGCAGTCAAGAAACTAAGTAATAAAGATATCAGATATTGGATATTAGAAATTAGAAAATTTAAAGAATATCGAATATCGAATTTTGAATATCTCTTCATTTTTTGCCTATTACCAGAAAAAAAATCAATAAAAAAAATAAACAAAATTGATATGGTAAGAATTACAAATGGTATGTCGAATACGTGTCCATGCAAATCAGCAACAACATAAGAATACGAGGGAAACTCGTGAATGGTATAGGGAATAAATCGGGTGGCATTGGGGTACCAGTAATTTTGAGGATTGAAGCCAGAAAAAATTTTCCAAAAAGGAATTGGGTTTTCATTGGGATAACCTTTAGTAAAAAGATAAATGGTGTGAAGATTGCCTCCTAAATTAACGATAAAAGCGCCAATTACTCCATAAAACACATTTTTAACTGAGCTAATTTTTGGGCTGGAAATTTTTATAATGTTGGTAACAATTGAAAATACTTCAGTTACTCCTAAAGCAAAAATAGTAGAAAGAATAAGATTGTAACCAATTGCTGGATTGATATTGACAAGTTTTATGAGGGTAGCAGCAGTTAAATGGCCAAAATAATAATAATTGATTGGGTAATTTCCTGAATACCACATATCAAGTGGAGGAAAAAATTCAGCTCTCAAAATTGAATTGATAAAGCCAAAGTCCATAAATTTTTCCAAAGAGCGAATTGATGGTTCCTGTCCACGGATGTAGGTCCAAAATAAAAAAGATGCTAAAAAAAGAATCTCCTCTAAGATGAAAACGTAAAGAAAAGTACGGATAGGTTTAGATTTTTTATTTTTTAAATATAACAAAACATTAACTAAAAGAAGAAACCCTATTATTAAAAAAAGATTTTCTCTTGTAAAAGGAAGAATTTTAACTGTTCCTAAAACATAAGTAATGTAACTGACAAAAATAATGGCAAAAACTTTGGCAAATGGGTAGCCTTGATCAAAAGGAAAATTTTTAAAGATTTTGGTAGTCAAAGGAAAAAAGATTAATCCTAATGAAAAAATAAAAAAATACCATGATAGCGAAGTTATAAGCCAATCCATAATTTTTTATTATATAATAAGAAAATAGTTATTCTTTACTAGTTATCAGTTATTAAGGATGGATTCTAAGTTTCAACCGCAAAAAGTTGAAAAAGAAATTTACAGTTTTTGGGAAGAAAATAAATTCTTTGAGGCAAAAGTTGATAAAAATAAGAAGTCATTTTCTATTATTCTTCCTCCTCCTAATGCCAATGCTAATCTTCATTTGGGGCACGCAATGTATGTATATGAGGATATTATGATTCGTTATCATAAGTTTTTAGGTGATGAAACTTTGTGGTTACCGGGGGCTGACCATGCTGGTTTTGAGACTCAATATGTTTTTGAAAAAGAGCTACAAAAACAGGGAAAAAGTCGTTTTGATTATGATAGAGATACTCTTTACCAAATGATATGGGATTTTGTCTTAAAAAATAAAAGTAATATGGAGAATCAGCTGCGACGGCTTGGTTTTGCCCTTGATTGGTCAAGAGAAAAATTTACTTTGGATGAAGATATTGTCAAAATTGTTTACCAAACATTTAAAAAGATGTTTGATGAGGGATTGGTTTATCGTGATGAGAGATTAGTTAACTATTGTACTCATTGTGGGACAAGCTTTTCTGATTTGGAGGTAAAATATGTTGAAAGGAATGATCCTTTATATTACTTAAAATACGGTCCATTTACCTTAGCAACAGTTCGACCGGAGACAAAATTTGCTGATACAGCGGTAGCGGTTAATCCTGCTGATAAAAGATATAAAAAATGGATTGGGAAGGAAATTGAGGTTGAGGGTTTATTGGGTAATTTTAAAATGAAAGTAATTGCCGATAAAGCAGTAGACCCACAATTTGGGACAGGTGTTGTTAAAGTAACGCCAGCTCATGATTTTGTTGATTATGAGATAGGAAAAAGGCACAATTTGCAGTTTAAAATTGCGATTAATCGGCAAGGGAGGTTAACCGAGATTGCTGGAAAGTATCAAGGATTGCCAGTTTTTAAGGCAAGAAAAATAATTGTTGAAGATCTTCAAAAAAAAGGATTAATTGTAAGAATTGATGAAAAATATACACACAGAGTTGCTACTTGTTACAAGTGTGGTCAAACGCTTGAACCACAGCTTATGCCCCAATGGTTTGTCAAAATAAAACCTTTATCAAGAGAGGCAATTAAAGCGGTAAAGGAGAAAAAAGTAGTTTTTGTTCCTCGTCGGTTTGAAAAGATGGCATTGTGGTGGCTTAAAAATTTTCATGATTGGAATATTTCAAGACAAATTGTTTGGGGAATAAGAATTCCAGCATATAAATGCCGAAAAATGTCAAATGATAAATGTCAAATGGCAAATGGTTGGTTTGTTAGTATTGGTAAACCCGATAAGTGTGAAAATTGTGGAAGTAGGGAGTTTGATCAAGATGAGGATACTTTTGATACCTGGTTTTCCTCTGCTCAGTGGCCGTTTGCTACTTTGTTGACGCAAAATGGAGATTCAAAATTAGAAATTCTAAATTCTAAAAAAATCCAAAATAATTTTTTTAATTACTTTTATCCCACCTCAGTGATGGAGACAGGGTATGATATTTTGCCTTGGTGGGTTTGTCGGATGTTGATGGTTGGTCTTTATGTTACAAAAAATGTGCCTTTCAAAACTGTATTTCTTCATGGATTAGTACGTGACAAAAAAGGACAGAAAATGAGTAAAAGTAAAGGGAATGTTATTAATCCAATGGAGATGATAGATAAATATGGCGCTGATGCTTTAAGGATGGCATTAGTTTTTGGCATCAAGGAAGGAAGTGATCAATCACTATCTGAGGAAAAAATTATTGGCATGAGAAATTTTGCCAACAAAGTATGGAATATAGCTCGGTTTATCTATATAAATCGTCAAGTACAACGTCAGAAATCAAAAAGTAAAGATAACAATTTAGAATTAAAAATTGTTCAAAAATTAAAAAAAGAATTCAAAGAAGAGAAAGAAAAATATTTAAAATTAATGAATAGTTACCGTTTTTCTCAGGCGTTGGGATTAGTTAATAAGTTTTTGTGGCGTCGACTAGCAGATTTTTATATTGAACAGTTGAAAGAACCGTTAAAAGATGGTAATATTAAGACTCTTGAGGTACTAAAAAAGGTTTATTTTGAAAACTTAAAAATGCTTCATCCATTTGCTCCGTTTGTAACGGAGGCTGTTTGGAAAATATTTAAAGGAAAAGATCAATCGATTTTAAAGGAAAATTTATAGAGTTTTTAAAGTTTAAAATATGAAACGAACTTGGCAACCAAAAAAGAAAAAAAGACAGAGAAAACATGGATTTCTAAAAAGAATGTCGACTCGTGAAGGAAGAAAAGTTATTAAAAGAAGAAGGGCGAAAGGAAGGAAAAGATTAGCTTTATAAATTAACCTAATTGACCTAATTAGTTTAATTTTTCCGATCAGGAAAAAATATTATTTAAGAATTAAATTTTTTAAATGCTTCAACCTAATTTTTTTAATATTATTTTTGTTTTTCCGATTCTTAATATTTTAGTTTTCCTTTATAAGGTTTTGCTTTTTATCAAAATTCCAGGCGCTTTTGGTTGGGCGATTATTATCTTGACTGTCCTAGTCCGTTTAGTGCTTCATCCTTTTTTCAAACAACAATTAGAAACAGCAAAAAAGGTCCAAGAATTAAAGCCTCATTTGGATAAATTAGCACAAAAACATAAAAACGATAAACAGCGACTTCAACAAGAACAATTAAAACTGTATCAAAAAGCCGGAATTAATCCTGCCTCGGGGTGTTTGTTTATGTTAATCCAAATCCCAATTTTTATTGGTCTTTATAATACCCTTTCTTTATTTTTGTTTAACGGTAAAGAAGCAAAAATTATCTCGCAAATAAACAAAGTTTTATACAGCCCTTATCTTCAAATTCAATCAATAAATCCCTGGTTTTTTGGTTTTAATCTGGCCGTCTCACCAGCAAATGCAGCCAGTTGGCATTATTATTTAATCCCTCTTATTACCATTGTTTTACAATATCTACAAATTCACTATTCTTCCCCTCAACAAGTTTCAAAACAGGGTCAGTCCCTTAAACAAGAGAAAGTAGAGGATGATTTTCAAAAAGCAATGAATACTCAAATGAAATTTATTTTTCCCGTTATGATTGGTTGGTTTTCCTATACCCTTCCTGTTGGACTTTCTTTATATTGGAATATATTTTCACTTTTTAGTATAATCCAGTATAGGAAATTAAAAGTTAACAATTAAAAATTATCTAAAAAATTTTACAATAAATCAATCAATTTTATTATTTTCATCATGGAAAAAGCTGTAATAATTAAATCAGAAACAGAAGCAATAATTAAAAAATTAATTGATAATTTTGAGATTGAGGTTAAAGAAGAAGATGGGATTTTTAACATTGTTATTAAAACAGAAGAAGAGGCGTCAACGATTATTGGTCGTCATGGAGAAACAATTCGATCAATTCAAAAAATTCTTGAGGTAATTTTTTATAAAAGATTTGGTCAGCCAGTTAATATTTTAGTTAATGTTAATGATTATCGAGAAAAACAAAGAGAACGTCTTGAAAAACAAGCTTCAGAATTTGCTGAAAAAACAAAAAAAACTAAAGAAGCCTCTTATATTAGTGGACTTTCTTCATACCAAAGAAAAACGATTCATGAGTATATTACTAAAAATTATCCTGATTTGACTACCTTTTCAGTGGGTGCGGGTAAGAATCGAAAATTGGTGATTGATTTTAAGGGTAATAAAGAAGTAATCCAGTAATTATAGTGTGATTTAATTAGTCTTCCTTAATCAAAATTAAATAATTCAAAATGTTAAATATAGACTGATAAGATTTTTATATTTAAGCACAATTTAAATCTTAATTTTCTCGTCTTCCTTTTAGTTTTATTGATTTTTTTTTATAATTTGATAACCTAAGATTATAAGACGGTTTTTAAATTTATGGAAAACACTGAAGGAGTAATTAAAGGAGTAGTTGATCCCTTAACGGAAATTATTAATATAGCAAAAGAACAAATTAGACAAGAGTTAATAAAAGCAACAACTGAAGAGGAAAAAAGAAAAGTTGGGGATAAATTAAAAGAAGAGGTTAGAAGAAAAAAAACAGCTGCGGAAGAATATATTCAGGAGGAAAAAAAAGCAGCTCTTAAATTAACAATAAAACAAGAAGAAGGTAGACAAGTCTTAACTGCATTCACAAAGTTGATTGAAGCCGTAAGAGAGGGTTTTGATCCAAATTTGATTTCATCATCGAAAGAAGGAGCTATGCTTCTAAAAAAAATTGCTGACCAAAAATTAGATTATACTCCTTCAACGGCATCATCCATATTATTTCATTTTGGTGATTTTTTAATTGGAGATAAAAAAATCATTGATCCAACAACTGGGAAGTTAAATCCTCAGTTAATAGAAAACTTTGCCCAGCTTAAACAAACTAACTTAATTGCTGCAAGAATAATAAGAGATTCATTAAAAAAAGCAATTGAGGAAAAGAATATTTTTTCCAAATCCCAAGAAGACTTTGAAAAATATTTTAACTTAAATGATGCCAATTTAGCAGAAAATTTTCCTGACCCTCCTCAAGAATTGTTAAGAAATTTACCAATGGATAGAGTAGAGATTCAAGAAATTATAAGAGCAATTATGTCGCCAGAAAATTTTCTAAATTATCTCAAAAAGAAAAGGTCCAAGTTAATTGAAGAGAAGAAAAATAAATTGGGAAGAGCTTTAATACCTGCTGAGTTAGAAGAAGTTCACATAGAGTTATCTGAAACTATTGAACATGAACTAGCCGATTTAGTGTCGGAGCTTTATAACAAGGCTGATTCCGATCCCAGCTACTTGCGAATGCCTTTTCAAGAGGTTGAGCAAATTGGCTATTTTCAAAGTTTACAAAGCGCATATAATTTAATTTCCTCAAGAATTCAATTTTTGGGGAGAGATTTGGAAGGAAAGAAAGATCTTAGTGAATTTTCATTTTTTGCCAGATTCTCTGAAAAAAAATTTGTGGAAAAAAGCGTTTCAGGTAAGGAAATAGTCACAACTTTTATTGATCCTTTTAAGAAACCAAAAAAAGTATCAGTGGCGGAATTTTTTGGAATTTTAAACTTAGAAATTGCTCATATTCGTGAACTGCGTCAGTTTACTCATAATGCTAGATTAGTTTTTCGTTTTCCCTCAGGTGGCGAACAAAATCCATGGGCGCAACTTGCAAGTTATGCTAATCATTTTTTAAATACTTCTGATTTTGATGTTATAAGTTTTTTACCTCACTCCGAAGTTTATCAAGATGCTTTAAATATTTACACGGGACTTCTTCAATCAGAATTAGCTACCCGTGATTGGATTCTTGATCCCAGACTTTTTGTTGGTGGAGATGATGGTTTAAATGATTTAGAAAGGCAAACTTTAGCGATTTTAAAAGAAAAATACAAAGGCAAAAAAAGTGAATATCAAATTCGTTCGGCTTTTTCTATGGCTCAAGGGGTGGCAATGGCGGTTCTTTTAACCGAACCGGAAACAATTGCCAATGCTGATCCTAACTTTAGGCATAAAAGTGTTAATGGTAGTGGTAGGATTGACCCCACTTATTTAGGTGAATGGTTATCTGATACAGCGGTAACTGGTGTTTTAAATCCATTTTTAAGAGCACATTTACGGTGGTTATCAGAAGGGACAGTTGGTGGGCCACTTGGTTTTTTGCCAATTCCTGACCCAAAACTGGTTAAAGGATGGAGAATAGGTATTTGGGATCATAATGCGGTAATTAAAGATATAGAAATTTTTCATCGACGATTTTTTGAAAGCCGAACTGGTTTACTTAAAAAAGATCATTTAACTTTATTTGATATAAGAAATCCAGGACGTGTAGGTAGTATTATTACCCGTGGTGGTTGGCGATTAAGTGAGGCTTATCAAGGTTTACTTTATGATTATCGGGAGGGAAAATTGATAGAGTTAAGTTTTAAAGAAAAATGGAGGAGGTTAGAGAACGTTGGTTTTGAGCCGCTGCTTCATTTTCACTCCAACAATAAAGAAGCTTTTTTAAATAATCTATCAACAGATGAAAATTTTAGAAGATATATTTTTAATAAGTATTTTAAAAGAATATATAACAGTGAAGATGAGCTTAAGGAAAGCTTAATAAAAAATCCAGATGAAATTCATTGCGGATTAATGATTGAATTTTTAGTTAATCGTTTACCAGCAAAAATTATTACTGAGGAAAGAACAAGATTTAGTGATGGACAAAGAATTTGGGAGGTTTTGCGCAAAAAACTTGGTTTTAATTTAGAAACGATGGATAGGGCGGTTAAAGACCTTGTAATTGCTCAAACAACCTTAAGACAAGCTTTATCGCAAAAGATGCGGGAAAATGAGTTGCAAGGTAAAGATATTGGCTTAGTTGAGGGAAAATTTGTTTTAGATGACGAAACGGCGGAGGATTATTTGAAGCTCTCTGGAGTAACCGATAATAAAAGAATTGAAAATGTAAAAAAATTATTAAAAGAATTTAGAGGTTATTTTATAAAAAAAGAAAATAAGTATAGTCAATGGATTGCGAAGATTAAAGGGGGAAGATCATCAATTCCTTTTGCTTTGGCCCCTGAGGAAACTGATTATCGTTATTTAACTATGCGCTCAACTGGAGTAACAACAATTAAAAGAGCGTTAAGTGATATAGCTACTATTGATAAGGTTATAACACCATCTTATGGAAAATTTTTATCAATCATTCAATCAATGGCAATTTCAGGAAATGGTGATTTAGGAGAATTAGTAAAATTTCTTGCTGAAATTAAGCATGGACTAGTTGGTCTTCATGGAAAAGATTATGCTAATGAGGTTGTTTGTTATTTTGCATATTTGGCGATTAGTTACTTCAAAAAAGATACTATGGCTAAACCTTTAAATGGATTAGCTGGTTTAGGTCAAAAAAACTCAATTGCTGCAGAATTTGCCGGTGGGGCGGGTCGAGTTTGGGAGTGGGATTCTCGTGAAATTGACCGATTTATTTTTGCCTTAGAGCAAGCAGGTGTTTTGGAAAAAGAACCTTATGAACTTCATAAAGAACCAATTTACGAAAAAAAGGAGATTAATTTATCAAAGTTGTTGGGTGAAAAATTGGGGAGAAAAGATGAAAAAGGTGAGGTTATTCCTATTACCTTTTTTGGGAGAGAAATGAAAATTAGATTGTCAGTAAGAAAAAAAGACTTTAAAATCTATTCTGATACCTTAAAGAAAATGGCAGGAGGTGAATTTATTCACAAACTTTGGGATGCAGTTAATACTGTTATTCCTATTGCTTTTGTAATAATTTTATTTTTCCTAATTCAAAAAGCATTTAAAGAAGCCTTTGACCAGAAAAAATAGTATAAAATAAAAATATATATGAGAAAGTATAGCATTTTTTCTTGTTTGGTAATATTTTTTGCATTGTTGTTTTTAATTTGGCCAGAATTCATATTTTCCCAGGAGATAACTCCAACCCCTGAACCGGGGAAATTAGGAGGTCGATGTAAAGTTGTTTCTAAAGAGGAGATTAACTCAATAACTGAATCAGTCCCAAAATTTAATTCGCCAGATGATAAAGAACCGGGTAAGTGGGGTTGTTTATTTGATTATTTTGGTTTCCAATTTGGTTGTCTTAGTGATTTATTCAATTCAGCAAAATCAAGTGTTAATGAGTTTTTAGATACAGAACAACTATTAGAAAACTTAGGTGAATTAGTAGCATGTGATCCTGGACTGGAGCCAAAAATTGATATTAAAAAACTAGATGATATCAAAAGTCCAGATTGTATTTGCGTTGATCCAAATACAGTTGGCTTAACAAAAATAAGTGATTATTTTTGTAATAAATATATTAAAGGCAGTGTTCAAGAAAAAAATAAATCCAATGAATTTTTAAGGTGTAGTGGTTGCTTTTCCGATGGAGGTTATTATTCAGGGATAGGTTGTATTTATTTTGGCAATTGGAAAGATTTTTTTGAAAAAAATGTTTTTGGTACTTTGATTGGTTTGGCAGGATTTATAGCGTTAGTTTGTATTATATATTCTGCTTTTCAACTACAATTTTCCCAAGGCAATGCGGAGAAGATAAAAAAATCACAAGAACTTTTGACTTCTTGTATTATGGGTTTGATGTTGATTATTTTTTCAGTGTTTATCCTGCGGGTAATTGGGGTCGATCTTCTTAAAATCCCCGGGTTTGGTAAGTAGAAAGTTAGCTTAAGTTTAAGTTAAAAAAGTTTTAAATAAAGACCTTTTTAAAAAAATTTAGTAAAAGCGCTAGTTGCTTACTTTTGTGGAGGCGTAGTTCCTGGGCCTGCGCCTTTACTACCGCTAGTTGCATCACCTACATCATTGGCAGTTTTTCTTATATCAGGAATTTTAAACAAACCTCTTAGAATGCCATGCTGTGAAAATAAAAAGGAATATGGAGTGTAAAATTGCGAGGCTGCTCCAGCTGCCCCACCGATAATTGCACCGGTTCCAGCAGTAAAGGTTCCTAAATTCATACCCAAAGGTAGTGGCTTAACGCCAAGAAGTTCTTTTAATAATTTAATCAAGTCAGGAACCATAAAAAGTATTCCCATTGAGATAACGGTAGCTATATGTTTACTATTTAAAGATAACAAGAATGGTGGTTGCCAGAAAGTACTGGCTTCAAGGTTTTGACTCATTAAAATTTTGTTTATTAAAAGCAAAACAGTTAATATCGGCCAGGTTAAGAGATTAACGATTAAATTCTTTACCCAGGAGGAAAAAGTGGATTTGCCGGGGATCATCTCTGCCATCAATATAACAGGGGCAAAAAATATAAGAAGAATGACTTGAATATAAGCATAAAGCAAGACAAAAAAAATTCTAAAAAAAAGATAAATTAGACTTAACGCTAAAATAATCCATAAAAGCGCTATGGCAACAAGATCTCCTACTATCTGACTAAGAAGAATCTCAATAATTAAAAAAAATAATCCAACAATAACTGATAAAATTGGAGTTCCACTGCCAGCATTGTCTGAATTTTCCTTAATTATCCCATATTTTCGAAGCCATAAATCTGCGGCAGCCGCTGGTATTCTTGATTTTAAATATTTTAAATTTTCATCTGCAAATTTACTTCCTTTAATACTTAGCAATAAACCAAGGACAAAATGAGGGGGGAAGATGAATAGAAGTATTGAGTTTATTAAAAATTGTAAACTATCGGGTAATAATCCGAAAATTGACGCAGCTAGACCCCCAAGATTTCCAAACGGATTCACATTATCCCAAAATATCAACCCCGATAAATTTTTGTCTTTTTCAAAATAAAAAACATCTATTATTTTTTGAGGAGTATTAAATTCTTGAGGAGCGTTGGTGATATTACTAAAAAAAACGGCAATAATACCAATGCTTACATACATTAAATCAATTAAAAATCCAGCAATGGGAAAGGAGAAGGTAATCAAAAGTAAAGCAATGACAATTTTTGGAAGGGAATTTTCCACGGAAACGACAGTTTGAGCATTAAGTTTTGCCCGAAACATAATCATAAAACCAATGGCAATTAAAACTAAAACTAAAATCATGTAAGAGATATCACGAAAGACTTTCCAGACACTCATGAAAGGCTTAATAGCTGCAAAACCAATTCCTTCTGCGGCATAAGTTTTGGGGATAAAGCCAGTGTTTTGTAAACCGGAATATGCCCAGTAGACACCTGAGGCGGGTGGATTAGCGTAAGGTAAAACAATTAAATTTGTTATAAAACCAAAAATGCTATGATTAAAATTTTTGTCCCCATCAGCAGGATTATCAGTGCAAGCCTCCCCGATTGTTAAGCAAAGAAGAGATCGATAAAACGTAATGGCTAGTTTGCCTTCCTCAATTGAGTTTAATTCCTTATCGTTTATCATTTTATAAATTTCCTCACGGTTTTTTTTGAGTAGATCAGTAGTAGTTTTTGGTCTATCTTTATTAATAAAATAAAAAAATAGATTGATGACAATAAAATAAACGGCAATTACTAAAAAAAATTTTTTAAAAATACTAAAAAGTTTTTTAAATCCAAGAATATAGTAATTTAACATTATTTTAATTTTATAACTTGCCTGAAAACAATTTCAATAGTATAAAATTTTATATTTTATAGACAGGAAAGATGACTTCATAATCAGGGACTGGGTATAGGGTGTTTTGGTTGTAGGGAACAGTTAAACTCCCATATAATGGGTCAAGACTCCAAATGTTATTTTTTTCATCAACGTAGACAATCCAAAAGTAATGACCAATGTATCTTCCATCCCTTTGTCTATATCTTGCTAGGGTAAAGAAAGTCGCCCCTTGATTTTGATAGTTTTTTAATTGTGTAGCAAGGTTATCATTCATAATAGTACCTTTGCCTCGGGGATGTGCGATAATTTCATTTCCAGTTCTTAAGCCGTATTTTTTTAATATACTTTTTGCTTTAAGGTAACTTGATCCTCTACAATCCAGCTCTGATGGATTGTATTCTTTAACAATATCTTCAGGCGTGATACTTTTATTATTAGTTAAGTTTGCAATAATCATTGTTACTGTTGTTGGTCCACATCCAGCTGTAGCTAAAATTGGTAAATGTTTTTCGCTACAACCAACCCTTCCAGGAAGAGGTAATTTACAATATTGCGAATTGATTCCTTTGCAACTTTGACTATAGTAAATATAATTGTTTATTAGAGCAGGTGGTTTAGTTTTTTCAAAATCATCAAATGTAGTTGGCGTGGGTGATAGTTGATTTATTAATGAGTCAGCAGTGAACGATTGTGTAGGAGTTAGTTGATAAGGTTGATTGAAGATAATCTTTAAAAATTCAATCAAAAAATCAATTTCTGTTTGCTGATTTTTGTCTTCTTTCGTGGTTTTAATACTTTTTTTAGTGTCATTTTTTTGGTCATCATTTGAATTATTTATTGTCTTTTGTAAGTTATTGTTAAATTTAAATTTTTCTTTTTTTATCCCAGGATAATTTTTTTCTAACCAAACAAAAAAATGACACTAAAAAAAGTATTAACACCACGAAAAAAGACAAAAATCAGCAAACAGACATTGATTTTTTGATTGAATTTTTAAAGATTATCTTCAATCAA
>CALLVF010000054.1 GCA_938010745.1 uncultured Patescibacteria group bacterium
AAAATCTGAAGGTGGACTGACTCCTTGTTTTTTTGCTTTTTCAAGAAGAGAGGGGATTTTTAAAAAATATTTTTCTCCTTTGGAGAATGTGTTGATTGCTAAGTTAATTTTTCCTTTTTTGGAAAGTAGTTGCGCCATTGAAACTCTTTTATCAGAATATAAAAGGTAAAGTTCGGCCTTTTTTAAGTTGTCCCGGGTTAACCAATCATTTATACGATCACGTAAGGCTTTTAAAAAATAAAGCGGGTGATCTGGTAAAATACCCGGATAAGGCAAATTGTAAACCACTTTCTCCTCTATTGCCACAACTCTTACAGGTTGCTCGATAAAATAAAACACAACAGGAGCTAAAAAAATAAGGAGCAAAAGAAGAAACCAGGGGGTAGTTTTTTTATGCATATTTTAATTATAATAATTCACCATAAAAAATCAACCCTGAAGTAAACCTGTCTTACTTCAGGGTTGATTAGTAAAAAAATTTACTTCACTAATCTTTTTAGACTTTTCCCAGCAGTAAATCCTGGAGTCTTTGTAGCAGGTATTTGAATTTCTGCTCCAGTTTGTGGATTACGACCCTTTCTTGCTGCTCTTTTTCTTACCATAAAGGTACCAAAACCAGTAACAACAACTTTTTCACCACGTTTGAGAGCATCAGTTACTGTGCCAAAAACAGCTGCCACCGCGTCTCTAGCAGCCTTTGCGGTTAAATTAGCTTTTTTTGCTACTTGTGCAACTAATTCTGCTTTTGTCATTTTTTTCCACCTCCTTTGTTAAATTTTATTTAACTTATAACTTTAAACAATAACAGCATAGTTGATTTAACGCTTCTTGTCAATCCATATTTAAAATATCTTATTATAACAATCTATATCAATTTGGGGCTTGATATAAAGACGCATATTCCTTTTTATAATTTTTACTTAAAAGAAGAGAATAAACTTTGCGCTACTAAATTTTTGTTGTTACCTCAACTCTGTATTCGCGAATTACTGTTATTTTTATTTGTCCTGGAAAAACCTCAAATTTTCTCTCCAATTCTTCTTTAATTTTTTGAGCCAAAATCGTTGCCTCATCATCAGTTAACTCCTCAGGGAAAACAATAACTCGCAACTCTCGCCCTGCCTGAAGCGCATAGGCTTCTTTTATACCTTTTTTTGCTTTGGCAACATCCTCTATGGTCTTAATTCTTTTAAGGTATTCTTGAAAATCTTCGTGTCTTGCTGCCGGACGACCACCAGACACAGCATCGGCAATATAGACAATCACTGCCTCAACTGAAGGAAAAGGAATATCTTCATGATGAGCGGCAACGCAATCAATAACTTTTTGGGGAAAATGATATTTTTTAAGAAGCTCAACTCCCAACTCAACATGAGATCCTTCTTTATCACTAATGACTTTACCAATATCATGAAATAGACAACCCAATTTAACAATATTGACATCTGCTTTTAACTCATGGGCTAAAGCCACTCCAATCCTTGTCTCCTCAAGAGTATGAGCGATCATATTTTGCCCATATGAATATCGATATTTAAATCTTCCCAGAAGCTTTATCAACTCAACTGGCAGGTTAAAAACACCCACTCTATGAGCCAATTCCTCACCGGCTTTATAAATTATCTTTTCCACTTCTTCTTTTGTTTTTTTAACAATCTCCTCAATTCTTTCTGGCTGTATTCGGCCATCCTTTATCAATCGCTCTAAAGATATTCTGGCAATTTCTCTTCTTATGGCATCAAAAGAAGAAAGTCTAATAACCTTTTCTTCCTCAAGATCAACATCAACACCAGTTGCAAGTTCAAAAGCCCGAATATTTCTTCCTTCTTTACCAATAATTCTTCCCTTAAAATCATCGCTTGGAAGATTAACTATAGACAAAGTATACTCAACCACATAATCGGTGGCGCCATAACGCATTGCATCAATTAAAATTTCTTTTGCCTTTTCATCAGCTACAGACTTAATCTCCTCTTCAGCTCTTTTTATTTTTTTTGCAATTTCACCTTTAAGCTTTTCTTCCCAGCCTTTCATTAATAATTCCCTTGCTTCAATCTGAGTAAGACGGGCAGTCTTTTCAAGTTTCTCTAGTAATTCTTCTTTTTTTAGCTCTAATTCTCTTTTTAACCTTTCAGCCCCTTCTTTTAAATATTCAATTTTTTGCCTTTCACGATTAAGAAACTCTTCTTTATTTTCCAAATGTTGTTCTCTTTTTACCAACTGCCTCTCCAACGCCATCGCCTCGGCAATTATTTTTCTTGCCTCCTCTTCCGCTTTTGCCACTATTTTTCTTGCTTTATTTCTTGCCTCTTCAATTATTTTTTCTCTCTCTTTGTAAGGTGAAATAAATTTTTTAAAAAATTTTTGAAGCATAATTGAAATTCTTGTTTTGAGGAGAGTTTATAGAAAAATCTTACTGTAAGAGCAAACCAGAAATCTTTATTAATTTATCATTAAAATTAAATAAGAAAAAAAGATGTTTAAATTTTAACTGGAAAATATTCATTTATTTTAATTTACTAATCTATAAACTCTACCTCAAATAATTTCTAATACTTATATTTTACTTAATCAATAAAATTTCTGCAATAAAAAATATTATCAATTATCATCTTTGATTAATCTTATCAAACACTTTTTTGCTTACTTCAAAACTAAACCCACGTCCTCGTAAAAAATTAATAGCTCTGACAAAGATCTTTTCTTTAGGTAAATTTTTAAAATGCTTCCATTTTGCCAACAAAGCTTTAAAAGCTAATTCTCTCTCATCAAAAGAATGTTCTAAAAAGAAGTTTTCAACTAAACTCTCTTCAACCCCTAATCGAATTAATTCCTTTTTTAATAAAAACAGGCTTTTTGGTTTGTTTTGAAAACTTTGCTCAACAAACCAACTCAAAAATTTCTGATCATCAATTAAGTTTTCTTCTTCCAATCTTTTAATAACCTTTTCCACATCGCTTGAGGAAAAATTGTTGGTTTTTATCTTTTTTAAAAGATAATTCCTAACTTCTTTTTTAGTTCTGGGACGAAATTTCAAAAAAACGTAAGCTTTATTTAGTAAAGCAAGAAAAATATTGTTCATAATTAACTAATTGATCTAATTATTTTAATTGACCAAAAAAATCCATAAACAATTGTAATTTATAACCTAGCAAGTGTTTTAGAAATTAGGTTAATTAGATAAATTAGAAATTTCACCATAAACCAATACCATCAAATACAAGATGGTTTAGTGTTTTGGTCTTAAGTCTTGTTTGGAATAAAAATCTTGATTAAAATATTAGAATAAATTACATATTATCAATAAAAAATTAAGAGAGCTCACTTTTTTTCTGTAATTTGCCTTATCAGCTGTTCTTTTAGTTTATCGTTTTTAGCGATAATTTCCTTAATTTGCTCCTTGCCTTGGCCTAAAATTTTATCTCCCATCTTAAAAAATGAACCACTGCGAGAAATTAACCCAACATTTAAAGCTGCATCAACCAGCCCTTCCTCTTTATCGATTCCCTCATTTGTAATTACCATTTCCGCCTCTTTAAAAGGTGGAGCAACTTTGTTTTTCACCACTCGAACTCTCACTCTTGCTCCATAAACCTGATTATTTTTTTTAAGAGTTTCAATTTTTCTAACATCTAACCTTACTGAAGCATAAAATTTTAAAGCCAAACCACCGGGAGTAGTTTCTGGATTGCCAAACATTATCCCCACCTTTAATCTTATTTGATTGGTGAAAACAACGGTTGTTTTTGACTTAGAAACTACTCCTGTTAGTTTTCGCAGTGCCTGCGACATAAGTCTTGCTTGAAGACCAATTTGTGCCTCGCCCATCTCTCCTTCAATTTCACTTCTTGGCACCAAAGCCGCCACTGAATCAATTACTACCAAATCAACCCCTCCTGAGCGAATTAAAGTTTCGGCAATTTCCAAAGCTTGCTCACCGGTATCAGGTTGAGAGACAAGAAGGTCTTCCAACCTCACTCCTAAAGTTTTTGCCCAAGAAGGATCCAAAGCATGCTCAGCATCAATAAAAGCGGCTATTCCCCCTGATTTTTGCGTTTGCGCAATCAATGATAAACAAAGAGTAGTTTTTCCTGAAGACTCGGGTCCAAAGATTTCAATAATTCTACCTCGAGGAATACCTCCCACCCCTAAGGCTAAATCCAAAGGTAAAATTCCGGTCTTAATTATTTCCACGGCAGTACTTGGCTTTTCTCCCAGTCTCATAATTGCCCCTCGACCAAATTGTTTTTGTATTTGCTCAACTGCTAAAGACACTGCTTGTTTTTTTTGAGATTCATTTGTGTTTTTCATAGTTCTTTCTAAATTATGTAAATTAATAATATGACAATAAATCCCCAAATAAAAATTGTAGCAATTAAAGGTTTATCAGTGGTAATTATTTTTTCCGGCCGCTCACCCTCATATCTTTCATACAAAAGTTGCGCATAACGAGCAACTCCATAAACTACCAAAGGAATTGTTGTCATCAGCCATTTTCTTGCCTCAAAACTAGGAAAATATCCAGAAAAAAATTGGGTAAAAACAGTATCAACTGTAGGTAATTTTTCAAAATAGGTGTAAAATGCATAAGTAATGATTGCTGAGGTGGCGCTTATGTAAGTCAAAAAGTTTAAAAAGTGCTCATTGTAACGATAAAGAGAAATCCTTGCGCGTTCACCTTGAACAGCTAACTCAGCATGCCGTTTAACAGATGCCATAAAAAGAGAGAGAAAAAAAATTGTTAAAAGAAGCCAAATAGGGATATGATATGAAGTGGCCACCTCTCCAGCAAAAGCCCGCAACATAAACGAAAAGGAAATTGAAAAAATGTCCAAAACTGGCTGTCTTTTTAAATAAAGAGAGTAAAAAAAATGCAAGAGAATAAAAATAAAGCTAATAAAAAAAAAAGGAAGAGAAAAAAACAAAGCAATCAGTAAAGAAAAAAGACTAAAAGTAAAAACGATAAAGGTAGCCTCAGCGATAGTTATTTTACCGGAGGCAATGGGACGATATTTTTTAAAAGGATGTTTTCTATCGTGGGGATAATCAATAATATCATTTAGAACATAAGAGGTTGAGGAAAGGAGGCAAAAAATAAAAAAGACAAAAAGAGAGCGTAAAAAAAGTTCAATGTTTAACAACTGTCCAGAAAAAATTATTGCTGTAAAAACAATCAGGTTTTTTATCCATTGATTAAGACGAATGGCTTGAAAAAAAAAGAAAATTCGATCTTTGTTCATTTTTCTTTATAACTTATTATATAATATAAAAGTTTATCTTGATTTAATTTTATGATTAATCTTGATGATAAAAAAGTTATTTTAAAAACTCAAGGTGGAGAGGTAGTTTTAAAATCAATCGATAATCTACCCCAACAGCTTCGTCAATCATTTGAAGAGGCACAAAATGTCAACTTTCCAAAAGAATATCAGAAAATAGAAAATATTGTAATTTGTGGCATGGGAGGATCAAGATTTCCCGCTTTTATAGTCAGGGAATTATTTAAAAAAACAATTAAAGTACCAATTATTATCAATGATGACTATCTTCTTCCTAATTTTGTTAATGAAAAAACCTTGGTAATTCTTTCCTCATACTCGGGGACAACCGAGGAGGTAATGGCAAACTTTTCTCAAGCTAAGGAAAAAAAAGCAAAAGTTACCGCTATATCAACTGGTGGTGAGATTTTAAAAATTGTCAAAGAAAATCAACTTCCAGCTTATTTATTTGATCCAATCTTTAATCCCTCCAAACAACCCCGTATTGGTTTTGGTTATAATGTTGGGGGAATTTTAGGATTTTTGATGAAACTTAACCTCATAAATCAAAAAAAAGAGGAAATTACTCAAGCTATTTACACCCTTAATAAATTAACTCAAAACCTTAGAATAGAAACTCCTCTTAAAAAAAATCCCGCCAAGGACTTAGCTAAAAAAATTTTTAATCGATATCCTTATTATGTAGTGGCTGAATTTTTGACTGGCTGGGGAAATGCTTTAGCTAATCAAACCAATGAAACTGCTAAAACCATTTCTAATTTTCGAGTCATCCCTGAATTAAATCATCATCTAATGGAGGGATTAAAACATCCAGCGGAAATAAAAAATCTTTTAATCTTTATCTTTTTCTATTCCTCATTTTATTCAACCCCTATTCAAAAACGATTTAAAATCACTCAAGAGGTGGTGGAAAAAAACAGCATTGAAACATTATGGATCAATTTAGAAGGCAAAAACCCCATAGAACAGGTTTTTTATGCGATGAGTTTGGGTAGTTATCTAACGATGTATTTATCAGCTCTTTATCAAGAAGATCCCACAATTATCCCTTTTGTTGATTATTTTAAGAAAAGATTAAAAGAGTAAAAATAATTTCTCCTCATACCATTTTTGTAATCTTCTTGCCTTTGAGGAGTTTATTCAAAAAAACAAAATATAAAAATATCATTATTTATAAAGTAAAAAATAACTCAATCATTTAAAAAATTTAAATATCCCCATAAAACCAAAAATCAGCCGGTGTTGGGTACATCAATGCTCTTCTTGCCTCCTCTTTTTTAAGGATAAGATAACTTTCTAAAAATTCAGAGGAAAAAACACCTGTTTCTTTTAAAATTTTGTCTTTTTCAAGCGCCTCCAAAACTTCAAAGATATCTTTAGGTGTCTGTCTAACATTATCTTTTTCCCAGATATTTTCATCATAAGGGCCAAATCCCAGTTTGGTTGGATAAATTTTTTTCTTTACGCCCTCCAATCCAAAAATCAGCATCGCCGAAAATGAGAGATAAGGATTGGCGGTGGGATCTGGACAGCGAAACTCAATCCGCTTGGTTTTTTCCTCATTTTTAAAGTAAACAGGGATTCTTACGGCGGCGCTGCGATTTCTTTTGGAAAAAGCAAGGCGGGTGGGCGCCTCAAAATGAGGAACCAGTCGGCGATATGAGTTAACAGTTGGATTAGTAAAGGCTAAAAGTGGTTTTATGTGATCTAAAAGACCGGCAATATAACTTAATCCCATTTTTGATAGTTGTCCATAACCATCTTTTTCATAAAAAAGATTTCTACCATTTTTAAATAAACTCTGATGTGTATGCATACCTGAGCCATTATCATCATACAAGGGCTTTGGTAAAAAAACAGCTGTCATCCCTAATCTCTTGGCTAAATTACGAGCAATGTATTTATAAATCATCACTTTATCAGCCATTTTTGTTAGACTATCATAACGCAAATCAATTTCCACTTGCCCCCCGCTAGCCACTTCATGATGATGAACTTCAACTTTAATCCCTAATGAAAGAAGAATTTTTACCATTTGCTCTCTGAAAAAATGGGTTTTATCATAAGGAGGAAGGGGGAAATACCCTTGTTTTTTGTCAACTGGATACCCATCACCCTCTTCATTAGCCCAAAACTCGCTGCTTTTAATCTTAAAGTAAGAAAAAAAACGGTCAATAGAAAACTCTAGCCTATCAAAGAGAAAAAATTCAATCTCTGGTCCCCAAAAGGAAATGTCGGCAATCCCTGATTTTTTAAGATAACTCTCTGCTTTTTGAGAGATAAATCGCGGATCTTTTTCGTAAAAACATCCTTTTTCTGGATCCCAAACATTGCTGACAACCGTTAATGTCTTTTCTAAAAAGGGGTCAATAAAACAAGTATTTAAATCAGGAATAATCACCATATCAGAACTATAAATTTCCTCAAAACCTTTAATTGATGAACCATCAAAACCATAACCTTTTTTAATGTTTTCCAAGCTAAATTCGCTGGCGGGAATGGTCATATGTTGCCAAACTCCTCGCAGATCAACAAATCTTAAATCAACAAAATCGATCTCTCTTTTTTTAATTAAAGAAAATATTTTTTTTAATTCCATAGATAAAATAAGGTAATTTTTAAGAAAGACGGCTTTGTCTTAAAATAAAAGGAAGACAACTTTGTCTTTTTTCTTCAACGCTGAAGAAAGTATTAAAATTTTACCACAACTATTTTTTTCGTCAAGATGTGTTTTTACCCCGATGTTTATCGCAGCGATTCTTTCTATTTGTTGATTGTCTAATGAGGGAAAAAGCCCCTTTAATCTTTTAATCTTTGCTTGAAACAATTCTCTATTTTCAGGACGAAGATCAATTTGAATATATTAAGTAGCTATTTTATAAAAGGACTTGGGTCTTTCTGCTTTGCTCATAAAAGTTGAATAAAAGTTGAAATCGATTAAAAATCTACCCATAAACTAAAATCACTGCCTCAGCAATTTCTTTCATTTTTTTTCTTTTCTTCATTGCCTCTTTTTGAATTTTTCGGTAAGCCTCTTCCTCTGTTAATCCTTCTTTTTTAATCAAAAGACCTTTTGCTTTCTCCACTAATTTTCTCTCTTTTAATTTTTCTTTGTAATATTCCACCTGTCTTTTTAAAGAAAGTTTTTTAAAGGCAGAGGCAATAATTTTAGTGAATAAAACAACCATCTCTATTTCCTCTTTTTTAAATTTATAGGAAAGTTTATTTTGCAGATTAATCACTCCCACCACTCCTTCATTGTTTAAAATTGGCACCGACAAGAATGCCTCATATCTATCTTCAGGTAGTTCACGAAAAAACTTAAATCTCTGATCTTTATAAGCTTCCTTTTCAATAGCAACAATTTTTTATTCTCAGCCACCCAACCGGTAATCCCTTCTCCTTTTTTTAAGGTAATTTTTCCTAAAAGATTTTTGTGAGGTTTTTTTGAACCAACTAAAATTAACTTTTCCTCTTTTTGATCATAAAGATAAATTAAGTAAGAATCAACCTTAATTATTTTCTCAAGAACAGCAATAATTTTTTTTAAGAAGGTTTCAAAACTGCACTTTTCAAAAGCAATAAAAGAGGATAAAAGATTAATTACTTTAAAAAATTTTTTTATCATGGATAAATTTTACCACCTCTTGACCCAATTTTACCGCATAATTTGTTCCTCGATCATAAGGGTAGGTCATGTCAAGGTTGGCAATAAAAAAGTTTTTTAATGGAGTAATAAAATCTGGTTTATTTTTGACAAAGTCTTTGTCAAAAATCGGTTGGGCAAAGGGAGCTTTAAAAATAAAGTAATTACGCAGTTGAGTATTTGAGTAATTGGGGTTTATTTTTTTAAGGTAGGGTGAGACAAAAGCCAACAACTGTTCTTTATCCATTTGCCATAATTTGTCTTTTTCATCTAAATACCAAGCTAAATAACAGATATCACCTCCTCCATAATATTTTTTATCAATAAAATTTGTCTGTTGGACAATCCCCATAATTGGTATTTGGCTTGCCGAAACATTTAACCAGTAGGTTTTATCCAACAATGGTTCATTAGTTTCAAGAATTAAATTTAACGCATGAAGATATTCTAATTTGCGCAGTTTCTGCAGGAAATCTGCGGGAAAAATATTATCTGCTATTTTTGTCATTATTGGCGTTGGCAGAGTTGAGATTATTTTATCAAATATCTGATTATTGATTAAAAACTTATCCCCCCTTTTTTTAATTTCTTTTATTTCATAACTTGTCAAAAGATTAACTTGCAAACTTTTTAATTTTTTAACCAAATAGTTAACAAAAGTTTGAAATCCGCCTTCAATATAACCTAATTTTTTTGTCCTTTTTTTTATTCTTGCCCAAATAAAAGAGGCTAAAATAATTTCCGCATATTTTCCGAACTTTTTCCGAAAAAGTTGGCGCCATAAAGTATTCCACACATCATCTCCCATGGTTTTTTTGAGAAATTCTTTGGCCGTGTATCTTTCATACAAGGAAAAAAATGGTGAAAATTTAAGAAAAGCTAAGACTAAACCTGTCCGAAACTTTTTTGGAAAAGAGAGGAGGGGAAATTTTAATAAATCTTGAGGAGTGTCGAGGGGAAAAATTCTAAATTCTAAATTCGAAGCACTAAACAAACATGAATTTTCCAAATTCAAATTCTCCAAACTTTTTTGTTTTGAATTTTGGTCATTTTCATATTGTTTGCCGTGAGCAGAATTTATTCTGCTTTGGGGTTTATAATTTAGGATTTCGGATTTAGATATTTTATATATTGAGGCTGTCTCTGGTTCTTTAAAAAAAATTTTATTAAAACCAACTTCTTTGGCAAAATTTAAAATATCAGTGTCATTAGCAAAAAGATGATGATAAGTTCTCTCCAAATACCATTGCCATTTTTCCTGTTTAAAACCAGCGGCTAATCCGCCAAAAATCTTTTCTTTTTCAAAAATTGTTACCTGATGCCTCTTTTTTGCTAGATAATAAGCAGCGGTTAATCCAGTAAAACCACCTCCTAAAATGGCAATTTTCATAGCTATTTTTTTTCCGCATATTAACCGAAAAAAAACCGCAAAGATTATTATAATCTTCTAGCATTTAACAACTCAATAATTATAGTTTCTAAAAATAAAGTAATTGGAATAGCTAAAAGAAGTCCTAAAACCCCACTAACTTTTCCGCCAATAATCAAGGCAATTAAAGTAACAATTGGATTTAAACCAACTGCTTTTTGCATAATCACTGGTACTATTAAATTATTTTCAAGTTGTTGAACTATAAAATATAAAGCAATAGTTGAAAGACCAAGAAAATATGACTGACTGGTGGCCACAAAAAATGCCGGTATCGCCGAAATAGTAGGGCCAACATTTGGTACCACCTCTAATAACCCTGCGATAATTGCTAAAAAGGCAGCATGCTTCACTCCAATTAAATTTAAACCAAAAAAAGTCATTAAACCAACTATCAACATTAAAAAAAGCTCACCCCAAAACCAAGCTCTAAGTCTTTCCTCAACTTTAGCAAATATTAAGCTAACTGTCTGTGTTTGTTTTTCGTCAAAAAATCTTATTAAAAATTTTTTAATAAAATCTTCCTCAATAACAAAATAAAAGCTAAAAAAAATAGTGGAAATAAGAAAAAATGCATTGGAAAAGGCATTTTTTACAAAATTAAAGAATTGGTTTGTAACATCAGGCAAATATTGACCAAAAGAGGAAAAATTAAGATAAGGAAGAAATCCTGGGGTTAATTTTTTCAATATTTGAGGTAAGTTTTTAAAAAAACTAGCTGCATCAAGAATTAAGGGAGGCAAAAGCCAGTAAAAAACATAGCCAATAAGCAAAATAAAGAGAATAAAAATAAATAATACCGATACTGGACGGGGAATACGTAATTTTTCCAAACTTCTAACAAGCGGCTTAACTGCGCTCATGATAATAAAAGCTATAAACAAAGAAAAAATAAGATCTCGAGCAAGCCAAAGAAGTTTTAAAAGCAATAGGAAAAAAACAGTAAAAACTATTGTACGTGCCGAAATTTCAATCTTATATGTTCTTGGCATATTTTCTAATTATAACTTATTCCACCTGATTTAAGTGAATAATCGATCAATATGATTAATTATAATATTTCAGCCTCTTGATAAACTAAAAACGTAAACATTCAATGCACCAGATCTTTTAAGAGCTTTACATGCCTCTTTTACTGTTGCTCCACTGGTAACTACATCATCAACTAAAATAAACCTTTTACCTAAAACCTGTAATTTGTCTTTAACAATAAACGCCCCCTGAATCCTAAAATAACGCTCTTTTTTATTGGTAATTCCAGCCAATGATGGAGTAGGTTTTTTTCTTTCCAAAAAATTAACTACCGGCAAGTTAAAATTTTTGCCCAAAAAATCAGCAATAATCTGCGCTTGATTAAAGCCACGTGTGTTAAATCGACTTTTATGAAGAGGAATTGGCTGAATCAGACACTGTTTAAAGATTCTTTTATATAGCATTAATTTTTCAATCATTTGATGATTAATTACCGCAAATAAGTCATCAAAAGCTTTTGTTACTAATCGATACTTAATATTTTTAATAATTTTTTTCATTACCTCATTGTAATAAAAAAGGGATACCAATCCATCAATTGATAATTTCTTACTACAAGAAATATGGGTTAAGCCAAGGGGACTAAAAGATTGGCAATATAGACAACTTTCTTTTGAAACTGGTTTAAGTTTGTATCTACAATCAAGACAAATATAACTTCCCAAATAACCACAATTCAAACAAGCCTTAGGAAAAATAAAATCGCTGATAAACATAATTATTGATGCTTTTACAAAGATTATATCATTCTCAATTTGTTCAAAAAAAATTTTATAATTTTTAATCAATATCAAAAAATGAAATAAATGAAGCTAATTTTAAATATGATACATTTTGTTAATATTTTGATCTCTTGAAAAACTATCTATAGTGGTATAAATTTTTATAGACACTATATGTTTTGCATTTTTTGCCAGAACCCTGATACGGAAGTTATTGAAACGCGGTTATCAGAAGATGGAAAAAGCGTAAGAAGAAGAAGAAAATGCTCTAAGTGCGATAAAAGATTCACCACCTATGAAAGAGCAGAAGAGTTGCCAATCTTGGTAATAAAAAGAGATGGAAGAAGAGAAAGATTTAATAAAGATAAGCTGAGAAATGGAATAATTAAAGCCTGTGAAAAAACAAAGATAACTATTGAAGAAATTGAAAAGATAATTAACACAATTGAGGGAGAGATTAAAAACAAAGAAACAACAGAGATTGAAAGTAAAACGATTGGTAAGTTGGTAGCTAATCATTTAAAAAAACTTGATAAAATTGCCTATATTCGTTTTGCATCGGTTTTTCGGCGATTTGTTGATTTAGATGATTTTGAAAGGGAATTGAAAAAATTATAAGTGAAAAATATGTCTTATGAAAATAACAGGCATCTCTGAAAAGGTATTTCTTGATCGTTATGCTTTAAAAGATAAAGCTGGACAACCAATAGAAAAGACGCCGGAGGAAATGTGGCATCGAGTGGCAAAAGCGGTTTCTTTAGTGGAAAAAGGGGAAAAACAAAAGATTTGGGAAAAAGAATTTTTTTGGGCAATGAAAGATTTTAAATACGTACCGGGGGGACGAATTTTAGCAGGAGCAGGTTCTGGTTTTGCTGTCACTTTCTATAATTGTTTTGTCATTCCCTCCCCAAAAGATTCACGAGGTGGAATCCTTGAAACATTAAAACAAATGGTTGAGATTATGGCTCGTGGGGGAGGAGTGGGAATAAACCTTTCCTCACTTCGTCCACGTGGAGCCCGGGTGAAAAAGGTTAATGGTTTTTCTTCAGGACCTTGCAATTGGGCAGAACTTTTTTCTGTGGCAACAAAAGATATAATCCAACAAGGAGGGACTCGTCGAGGAGCTTTAATGTTAATGCTTTGGGATTGGCATCCTGATATTGAAGAGTTTATTACAGTTAAACAAGATCTTTCTCGAATCAACGGCGCTAATCTTTCAGTAAATATTTCAGATAAGTTCATGGAGGCAGTGGAAAAAGACCTAGACTGGCCCCTGGTTTTCCCTGACACCAGTGACCCAGAATACGATGAAAAGTGGGATGGTGATATTGAATTCTGGAAAAAATTAGGAAAAAAGGTAGTAACTCATAAAGTAGTTAAAGCAAGGAAAATTTGGGATTTAATTGCCAAAGCAGCTTGGAGTTCAGCTGAACCAGGAGTTGTATTTATGGAGCGCTACAATAAGCTTTATAATAATTGGTATTGGAATCGAATAAACTGCGTCAACCCTTGTGGGGAAGAAGGCTTACCACCATGGGGAGTCTGTAATTTAGGATCAATTAACCTTTCAGCCTTAGTTAAAGGTGATGGAATAGATAAAAAAGGAAGATTTGATTTTGCCACCCTTAAACGTTTGGTAAAAGTAGCGGTCCGTTTTCAAGACAATATTGTTGATATGGATCCATACATTTTTGGAGGAATAAGAAAAACTCAACTTGAAGGTGAAAGAAGAATTGGTGTTGGAACAATGGGTTTAGGCGATGCTTTAATTAAACTTCATCTACGATATGGGTCAAAAGAGTCTTTAAAATTTATTGACAAAGTCTATCAAATTATTCGCGATGAAGCTTATAAAGCCTCAGCTGAAATTGCCAAAGAAAAAGGAAGTTTTCCTAAGTTTGACAAAAAACTTTATTTAAAAGGTGAGTTTATTCAACAACTTCCCTCTGTAGTTAAAAAACTAATAGAAAAAAATGGTATTCGCAATTCACTTCTTTTAATGCAAGCTCCCACCGGCTCTACTTCTTTAATGGCCAATACTACCTCTGGTATTGAGCCAGTTTTTGAGTTTGAGTTTGTTAGAAAAGATAGGTTGGGCACCCATATAATTAGGCACCATCTTTATGAAAAATGGTATAAAAAATATGAGAAAGAAATTAAAGAAGGAAAGATTAAAAAACCTGAGTGGTTTGTTTCTGCCAATGAACTAACACCTGAGGAACATGTTAGAGTGCAAGCAATAATTCAAAAATACGTTGATGCATCAATTTCAAAAACAGTTAACGCTCCAAAAACCCATACGGTTGAGGATGTAAAAAAACTTTATACTCTTGCCTATAAACTTGGTTGTAAAGGAATAACTTATATGAGGGAAGGCTCTCGACCAGGAGTATTGGAGCGAAAAACAGAATCTAAAGAAGAACCAAAATTACCCCAAGCAATCGTCAAGCCTCGCCCCTTAGTTGTTCACGGGTCAACCTATCAAATCGCTACACCTGTTGGTAATGCTTTTATCACTATAAATACAAATGGTGGCAATCCTCCAGAGCCCTTAGAGGTATTTATTAATGTTGGTAAAGCAGGAAGCGATGTTTATGCGATGGCCGAAGGTTTAGGAAGAATGATTTCCTTAGCGCTTCGTTTTTCGTCGCATTTGTCCGCAAATGAGAGAATCAAAGAAATTATAGAACAACTAAAAGGTATTGGTGGAGCGCGCTCTTTAGGCTTTGGAAAAGAAAAAATTAGAAGTTTACCTGACGCTGTTGCAAAGGTTTTATCACTTCATTATGGATTAAATAAAGAAAAAGGTAAAAACACAGATAATGGTGAAGTAAAGGGAAAACTTGTTTCCCAAACAACCCAACCAACACTTCTTCAATCCTCAACCCAATCTCAAGATTTTAACATTAATTTTGATATCTGTCCCTCCTGTGGCGAGGCTACTTTTGTTCATGAAGAAGGTTGCAAAAAATGTTATGGATGCGGATACTCTGAATGCTAAGATTAAATTAAATATCAAAAATTAAATATCAAAATTACATATTAAAAATCAAAAAAAATAATTTTGATTAATTTGTTATTTTTATTTTTTAATTTTAATTTTTGAATTTGTATGGCTATCTACACCCGTAATGGGGATAAAGGTATTACATCTGTTTACGGTGGGAAAAGAGTTATAAAAAGCGATCTTCAAATCGAAGCCTACGGAACAATTGATGAATTATCCAGTTTTATTGGTCTAATTTTTTCTAAAATTAAAAAAAAACATGAAAGAAATTTTTTAGTTGAAATTCAAAAAGATCTTTATAAAATTATGAGTTATCTTTCAGGAAAAAAAGATGTTGATTTAACTTTTTTAGAGAAAAAAGTTAGCCATTTTGAAAAAAAAATTAATGAAATTGAAAAAAAACTCCCTCGTTTGAATAGGTTTATAATTCCAAGCGGAAATGAACTTTCATCGATAATACATATTGCAAGAACAATATGTCGTCGAGCAGAAAGAAAGGTGGTTAGATATCTTAATATCAACAACCAAAAACCAGCAACTAGCCAACTAACCAACCAGCAACTAACAATAAAATATCTTAATCGCCTCTCTGACCTTTTTTTTCAACTGGCCCGCTTTTATAACACTAATGAAATTGTTGTTTAACTTATAGTCTACAAAACCGCAGTGTTTGCATTAATTGGCTAATACTTTTTTATTATTATAATTTTTATATGAAACCAAAAAATTTTACCCCAATAGATGATTTAATTAAAAAATATCAATCAACAGTAGTCTCTTACTCAAAAGAGAGTGAGCCGGTGATAAAAAAATCTGAGATGGAGGAGATAAAAGAAGTGGTTGAGTTTGAAGTAAATGATAAAGAAGTTCAACGGTTTATTTCTCCTCGAGCAGAAACTATCAAACTACCTCCTGACTTGAAAAAACTTGGCCTTCAACCGGCAACCACTATCAACTTTCCTTCTTATCAAAATATTAAACTACCCATTTCTGATGAAAAAATTATTACTGGCCTTCACGCACCGGTGACAAGCTCATTGCGTTGGCTAGCAACTTTAGCTATTTATCTTCTTAAAAAAGCCCACCTTCAGCTAAAATTTATACATGGAAAAGTGATAAGAGTAATAAAAAGTTAATTAAATGATTATTTAATTGTTTTTAACAACTAAAGTCTTCATAAAAGTTGTGGTACAAGTTTTTTGCCTCTATAGGATAAAAAAGGACGGTTAAACTGAAATTATTACCAAGTAATCTTTCACCTAAAATTAAATCTTTAATAAAATAGGTAGTTATTGATATGTCGGATCTTTAAAAAAAGATAGTTAAGAAAAATTTAACAAAGGCTTTAATAGTTGCAGAACATTTTCATTATTATTCAAGATGCCAACAGAAGAATTGATAAAGAACAACTATTACTTCAAGACATTTATAAAAAAAGAATTCCTCGATATATTTTAACCAAAAATAAGCAAGATTTAATTGGTCAACAAATTCATTATTTAGCTAACATCATAAAAAATATCCCAAGCCTCATATGTTTTATCTAAATAAGGATAGATTACTAAAACGTACCAAGCAAAAAAAAAGAAGAGGCAGAAAAACAACTACGATTAATCATATCAACTTTAGAATCAACAGATGATGGAGAGTTAATCTCATGGGGAAGAACTCTTTATCGATGGAAAATACCTATTTTAAACTATTGGAACTCATACTCAACAAACGGCTTTATGGAAGGAATACATAACAAAATAAAACTTATCAAAAGAATCTCATTTGGATTTAGAAATAAACAGGTATTTATTTACAAAGTAATGCTATCGGTCTTAATTACCACCCTATTTTTACCACACATTTTGACATAGAACCAACTAATATTTGACAAGAAGAAGAAGAAGAAGAAGTAAAATTATAATAATTATTTTATCTAGAAAGGAGGTGAAAAACATGAAAAAGTATTTAAAATCAATTAAAGAAAAAGATCTTAAAACAAAAATTTCCAGCAAGGTAAGATTTGGGAATGGAGGAAATTGTTCATGTGGTCACAGTGGTGGAGAAGGGTAATAAGATTAATAGTTAAAAAAAATTTGTCTTAATATTTAAAGCGTTTTTTAAAATGTATTATTTTTTAATTAATGGAGTTAATTAAATTATTAAAAAAATACTGTATTTGGAGCGAAATAGATTATTATCATGATGATCCATATTTTTTTGTTTATAAGGCTCGAGTAAAAGGAAAAAGGAGCAAAATCAATAACGGCACAGGAACATCTTTTAATCAACAATTAGCATTATTAAGAGCGCTGGGAGAAGCAATTGAAAGGTACTCTTTATTTTCTAATGATAAATTAATAATTTTTGAGAAGTATAGTAATATTAAAAATAGAAGCCTTAATTTATTAAGTTTCCCAAAAATTTCTCACAATAATAAACTTTTAAATAAATTTAAAAATACAACTATTGGTTGGACGAAGGGATTTAAATTAAAACAGTTTGATGAAAAGTCTGACAAATTAATTACTGAAGAATGTTTAATACCAGCACATTTGGTGTATGTTCCCTACACTGAATCTAGTAAAGATTTATATCTACAGCAACCCCTTTCCACAGGAACCGCTTTCAGAAAAAATATTAAAGAGGCCATACTAACAGGAATCCTTGAGGTGATTGAAAGAGATTGTTTTATACGCTCTTTCTATAAACAAATGGGTATAAGCAAATTAAAATTAGAAAAAATAAAAGATCATGATATTATATTTATCTTAAATGAATTAAATAGATGTTTCTTAGAATATTTTTTTATTAACATCTCGCTGTTCCCAAATATCTATGTGATTTTATGCATAATTATTGATAAAACAAGAAATCAACCACTGTTAGTTAGTGGTCTCGGAACTAGTTTTGATCTTAAATATGCCCTAATTAAATCAGTTGAAGAAGCGATGCAGTTACGACCTTGGTTAAGAGATGAATTTAGAAGAAACAACATCCATAAAACATCCTCTAGAAAAATTAAAACATATTTGCAGAGAGTGGCTTATTGGAACTATGGTAGGTCTATTAGTTGGATTAAAAAAAATTTAAAATTTTATTTAGATTTACAAACAAAAATAATTCAAGATGCACAATTGGAAAATTCATTATTCAAAAACAGTAATCACAAATTAAAAAATTTATTGACTACTTTAAATAAAATGAATATAGAGATTTATTTTACAGATATTACACCAAATCTTATTTCAAAACATAATTTTAAAGTGATAAAAGTGATCATACCAAAAATGCAACCTTTCTTTTTAGATGAAGAATTTAAATATTTAACAAATAACAAATTTAACAATAAAAATAAATTTTATAATAATCCACATTTTTTTATATGAGTATTTTTATTAAAAAAATATTTCGTTATTTTGAAGACATAAAAATTAATAGATTTATTAATAAAAAAAATAATAATTATCCAGAAATTGAATATAAACATTATTTAAGGATGCCTAAAATATGGTTAAGAAGAAAATTAAAAGTTAACGAAAAAAGCTTAACTTTAAAAAAAATATTAAAGAAAAGACGCTCAATTAGAAAATTTATAAAAAAGAAAATTTCTTTTAAACAGCTAAATTATATTATTGTTAACTCTTTAGGAATTACTGAATTTAAAAGTTTTTATCGAGCATATCCTTCTGGAGGAGCTAGATATCCAATAGAAACTTATCTAATTCTGTTTAAGCCGATTGATAAAATTGAACCCGGAATATATCACTATAATCCACTACTAAACTGCTTAGAAAAAATAGATAAAAAAGTAGATTTAGAAGAAATTACCTTTAGGGTTTTTGGTATTGAACCTTTTCCTAACACTTATTTTTACTTATTTTTTACAGCTATCCCAAATCGACAAATATGGAAATATTATACAAGAACCTTGGGATTAATGTATTTAGAAGCGGGACATATGGCTCAAAACATATATTTAACATCTCTAACTCAAGGAATCGGTTGCTGTGCCTTAGGGGGTTTTATCGAGGAAGAATTAATAAAGATTTTAAAAATTAGAAAAAATTATGAATACCCCATCTATGCTTTGGCATTAGGAAAAATTTAAAAAAATTTAAATGGAAAAGATTTATCTTAAAATTCTTTGTTATCTTAAATTAATACTTAACTTAAAAAAAGAGAGGCTCTTACTTTTGAAAGATAACAAGCTTAAACAAATTTTTAATTTATTAGATAAAAGTAAATCTAACGACTCTTTAAGAAAAATAAACAACCACATCTTTAAAGCGATTAATGTTTCATCAAATAAAAAAAATAAGATTAAAAAACTTTTTAATTTAAATTATAAAATTACCGAATTAAGTTATTTCTCTAGACCGACAATAAATGATAGCATCTTTTTAGAAAAAAATTATGAAAAAGGAGAATTATTAGAGAAATACTGCTGGTCTGGACACAATACTTATCCCTTCCCTAAGTTGATTATTGGGACTAATAAAAACGAAATACTAAAAATTAATAAAAAAATTTTGCAGGATTTTTACATTGGAATAATAAATAAAGATTTGGTAAGCTTCTCCTCTATAATTTTTAAAGATTATGAAAACTTTCTTAAACTTAAGTTACCTATTTTTTGGAATGTTTTTAAATCAGAGATAAATAAAAAAAGAGAGACAATAATTCCCATTCACTTTTTACAATTAACTCATGATTTCTATATAAGACGTTTAGTTTTAGCCAAAAAAATAATAATAAGAAAAATAAGATATCATTATCAATTATTAACATCTATTAGGTCATTATTACTCATCGATGATAAAGTTGTGTTAAAATTGCCAATAAACATTAAAATTACTAGTGAAAAGAGATTAATCTTTCAATCTTTTTCTCATAATGCACCAATATTCTCTCATATTATAAAAGATCTTATTTCTAAAGATAAATTATTGTTAAAAAGTTTATATCTCGTTGAAGATTTTTGTTCTATTCGTTTATCTAATTATTGGGGAGCTAAACATTTATCATGTATATTCCGAAACTCTACTTTAAATTTATTAAATAAAAAAATCTACCCAGCCAATTTCCTATTTGAAATAACAGATATATTTGATAATAAAAGAGTTTTAGATTATTTTTTTTCAAACACAATTAGCAAAAACAAATTAAACTCTTTTAAATTTTTTAAACAATATATTTATAAAGTCGTATCGGCTCCACTTATTTTATACATAAAATATGGTATTGGAGTGGAACCACATCTTCAAAACAGTTTTATATCCCTTGATAAAAATTTTTTGCCTGAAAGATTAATATTAAGAGATATCGATGGGGTTAATATAAATACAAGAATTTTAAGTAAATACATTGATCTTAGTAAATTAAAATTTCATCGATTAACACCATTTATGTTCAAAAACGATGATTTTTCGATAATTAGACTTTATCATAGTCTAATTTATAATCATATTCGCGAACTAGTATTATTCTATAAGAAAAAATTTAATTACAGAGAAAAAGATCTTTGGATAGAGGTTAGAAATATTATTGACAAAATTGTAAAAAAAATAAAAACAGAGATTATAAATGATCCAGAAATTAAAGAAAGACTAAATTATTTCAACAAAAAATTTTTTTCATCTAAAATTGAAACAAAAGCTCTTTTAACGATGAAAATTTTGGAAACCGAATTTTTTAAGACAACAATGATTAAAAATTATTTATTTATAAAATAATTTAATTTTTTTATTTTTAATGGGACAGATTCTTATTGCTTTAAAAAATATTCAACTTTCTACCAACAATAAACCCCTTATAAAGGGTGGTCGAGTTATTTTAGAAAGATATAGGAAAAAGGCAATAATTGGTCGCAATGGTTGTGGAAAATCTAGTTTAATAAAAATAATTTATTCTCTTATAGTAAAAAAACCAATACCTGATTATTTAAATTTTTCCGCTGAAACATTTTTCTTAAAAAATATTACCATTGGATATCTTCCTCAAAGCGTTCAGTTAACATTTAAGGGGACTATTGAGGAATTTATCGATACAATTGTTGGTGAAAAAGCTATTATTTATAAAAAATTTCAAGAAGTTGAAAAACAATTAACCCACCCAAGCGCGAAAATATTAAAACAATATGGTCAACTATTAGAATTAATGGAAAAATATAATTTATGGAATTACTCTATATATAAGAAGAGGTTAATTAATGATTTAAATATCGACAAAAAAATACTAAAAAACAATCTCTCTTCCCTAAGCGGGGGGGAGGCAGTTAAAATCGCCTTATTATCCAATTTATTAAAACAACCTGATATTCTTTTTTTAGATGAACCAACTAATTACTTGGATGAAGATAAGATTAAGTTATTATCTTATTATATTAAAAGAATTCCCTCAACTGTTCTTTTGGTTTCTCACGACCGAGAATTTTTAGATAATACCATTGACTCCATTTTAGAAATTAATGAAGAAGATTTATCAATACATAATTATGGTGGTAATTATTCTTTTTATAAACAAAAGAAAGATCAAGAGTTTAAAACAAGATCAAAACTATTTGAAGCACAACAAAAAAAGATTAAAAAATTATATAAATCAATGTTAAAACTTAATAAACAAGCAAAGGAAATCCAATCTGGTAGCAACAATGCTTTTTTAAAAAATAAAGGAGCAAAGTTATCAAAAACCGCTAGTCGAATCAAAAAAAGAGTAGTTGAGGAGATAAAAAGCCAAAAAGAGGTTTTTATTCCTAAAAAACCGGCTTTTGTGGTAATTGACGATGTTAAATATAGCAATAAAAGAACAATAATCGATATTGACAATATCTCTTTTTATTACAAAAAAAACACTAAATACATATTAAAAAATTTTTCTTTAACTGTTCAAATGGGTGAAAAAATAGCTATTATAGGAAAAAATGGTAAAGGAAAGACAACCCTTTTAAAACTAATTACCGGCGAGTTAAAACCAGTGATTGGAAAAATAACAATAAAGGCTAGGTTTGCTTATTTACCTCAAAATATAGAAATAAAAAAAGATCAAAACCTTGTAGATTTTTTCTTAACAATTTCACCAACTAATTTTGAGAAGGCTAAAAAAACTTTAGGAAAGGTACTATTCACCGATGCTTCGCTTATAAATATAAATGATTTAAGTCTCGGTGATCTGAAAAAAGTATATTTAGCAGCAATTTTTGCTAGCGCTCCTGATTTAATAATCCTTGATGAACCAACAACTCATCTTGATGTTTTCACTATTGAAATGTTGGAGGAGGCATTAAATAAATTTAAAGGGTCATTAATTATCGTTTCCCACGATAAAAGACTTCTTAATAATATAAAAGGGAAACCCTTAACTCTTTAAAGAAGGATAAATTTTTTTACACAAACTTATTTATCTCCGCTAAAAACCCCTCTTTCCCCATCGCTCCCACAAATTGATGAACCACTTGTCCATCTTTGAAAATTAAAAAAGTGGGGATAGAGAAGACTGAATATTGAGAAGCTAAATCTGGATTTTGGTCAACATTGATTTTAACAAATTTAACATTGGGTAATTCTTGAGATAATTCATCTATAATCGGAGAGGTCATTTTACAAGGACCACACCAGTCGGCATAAAAATCAACAAAAACCACTCCCTTTGCCTGCAAAACTTCGTTTTGAAAATTGTCTTTGTTAATGTTTTGAACTGCCATAGGAAACGCGGTTTTAATATTAATAAAAAAAATTTTTTTCGTCAAGTGATTTATGGTTCTTTGTCATAGTGTGTGATAAAAAAATGACGATTTAATTGTTTTTAACCTCTAAAGTCTTCATAAAAGTTGTGGTACAAGTTTTTTTTGCCTCTATAGGATAAA
>CALLVF010000055.1 GCA_938010745.1 uncultured Patescibacteria group bacterium
TAAAAGGCTTATCACCAGAAGTAAAAGAGGCGCTAAAAGAAATAAAAAAAGATAATGAAGAAAACAGGCATGAAGAAAAGGCAATTTATGAGGCGCCAATTGCTAAAATTGTTACAACTATCTTAGAGTTCGCAGTTAAAAGTCGCGCCTCAGATATTCATATTGAGCCGCATGAGGAGAAAACCCAAGTGCGTTATCGAATTGATGGAATACTTCATGAAAAACTATCACTTCCTAAATCAATTCATGAAGCAGTTGTTTCCAGAATTAAAATTCTATCGCAAATGAAAATTGATGAAAAACGCATCCCACAGGATGGGAGATTCAATTTTAAAATTGCTAATGAGGAAGTAGATTTACGAGTTTCTACTTTGCCTACTGTTCAGGGAGAGAAAGTTGTTATGCGACTTCTAAAAAAAACTGGTGGAATCCCTACTCTTTCTGATTTGGGATTACGCGGACCACAACTAAAGGATTTAGGGGAGGCAATTAATAAACCCTACGGTATTATTTTAGTAACCGGGCCAACAGGAAGTGGGAAAACAACTACTCTTTATTCAGTTTTATCAAGACTAAATAAACCAAGCGTTAACATAGTCACTCTAGAGGATCCAGTTGAATATCAAATACCAGGAATTAACCAAGTGCAAATTAATCCACCAGCCGGTTTAACGTTTGCTACAGGCTTACGGGCTTTTTTGCGTCAGGATCCAAATATAATCTTAGTGGGAGAAATAAGAGATAGAGAAACAACTCAGTTGGCAATACAAGCGGCTTTAACAGGTCATTTAGTATTTTCAACACTTCACACCAATGATTCAGCAACTGCCATCCCCCGATTAATTGATTTAGGAGGCGAGCCTTTTTTAATTGCCTCTGTTCTTAATGCTGTGGTAGCTCAAAGAATTGTTCGTCGGATATGTCCAAATTGCAAAGTTACTTACGAGCCTCCTTCACAAATTCAAGAAAATGTGAAAGAAGTTCTTGGACCTCTTTTGCCAAGACCATATTTAGAAGGAAGACCGATTATTTTAGCCAAAGGAAACGGTTGTCATGAATGCAGTAATACTGGCTATTTGGGAAGAATTGCCATTTTTGAAGTCTTGAAAATTAGTCCCACCATTAACAGAATGATTCTTCAGCAGGTAGGAGCTAAAGATATCGAAGATCAAGCGCGTAAAGAAGGATTAATCTTAATGAAGCAAGATGGTTTTTTAAAAGCTATTGATTATATTACAACAATCGAGGAGGTATTAAGAGTTGCAGAAATATCCTAAAAAAATGCTATTACAACAACTTTTACAACAAGCTATCAGTAAACAAGCTTCTGATTTGCATATTATTTCTGGTTATCATCCAGCTTTGCGTATTAATGGAGAAATTTATCAGTTGTATAATTTTCCTGTTATTAGTAAAGAAAATGTTGAATCGATATGTTTTTCTATACTTAATGAGGAACAAAAAGAGAACTTATTAATCAATAAAGAAATCGATTTAAGTTATGAATTTTCTGGTTATCGTTTCCGAGCTAATTTTTATTTTGCGAAGGGGACTGTTAACGCAAACTTTCGTCTAATTCCATTAAAAATAAAAACAATTGAAGAGTTGAATTTACCCTCCTTTTTTTACCATTTTTCCGATTTTAATCAAGGTTTGGTTTTGGTTACTGGGCCAACTGGTGTGGGAAAATCAACAACATTGGCAGTAATGATTAATGAGATTAATTTAAAATATGCCAGACACATTATTACTATTGAGGATCCAATTGAATATGTTTATCCCCAAGGAAAATCAATTATTTCCCAAAGGGAGTTGCATAAAGATACCCATTCGTGGAGTATTGCTCTAAGATCAGCCTTGCGTGAGGATCCTGATGTGATCTTAATTGGTGAAATGCGTGATTTTGACAGTATCCAATTAGCTTTAACAGCAGCTGAAACTGGTCATTTAGTATTTTCCACCCTTCATACTAACTCCACTCCAGAAACAATTGATCGAATAGTTGATATTTTTCCGCCTCATCAACAAAATCAAGTAAGAAATCAGTTAGCCTCAGTTTTAAAAGTTATTATTACTCAGAGGCTTATTCCTATCATCAGTAAGACTGAAAGAATACCTGCAGTAGAAGTTCTTATAAACTTACCTGCTATATCTGCAGTAATTCGCGAAGGAAAAACTTTTTTAATTGATAATATTTTAGAAACAGGAGAAAAAGATGGGCAAATACTTTTTGAGAAGTATCTTTGCAAATTATTTAAAGAAGGAAAAATAAACAAAGAAATAGCTTTTTCTTACAGTATAAGACCTAGAGAACTGGAGAAGTTTATAAAGTAAAAAAATAAATTCGTTATTAATTATTTTTTATTTATGAATTGTCATTTGATACTTGATATTTAATATCGGTATTCGATATTAGGCATTATAAATTTATACGCTCCCATTTTTTACATGATGAATTTATAAAATTTGAAAGTTTAAAAAGCTTAAATGGAATTTAAATTATTTGATTTTGCTTTGTTAATAAATTGTTATTTTTAGGGCCTAAATTATTAGATTTAAATATAAAGCTATAAAGAATGGTCGAGTAATTATTAAAAATGCAGATAGCGAAAGTGAGAAAGCTTTAGTTGAATATCTTCGCAATAATGGTTATTTTCCTGTTTGGGTTAAACCTGCTTACAATAACGACTTTGCGATTTTAAGCCAATTTTTAAATCGGGTATCTTTTAATGACATTGTTGATTTTACTCGTCAATTAGCTATTATGCTTAACGCAGGGTTAACCTTAACTGATTCATTAGAAATTATTAAGAAACAGATAAAAAAAGCAAGCTTTCAAAAAATTATTTTAGAAATCAGTAATGATATTAAGGGAGGAAATTCGTTCTCATCAGCTCTTAAAAAATATTCCCAATATTTCCCAAATCTTTATATTGCTCTTGTTAAATCAGGTGAAGCATCCGGAAAATTGGCTGAAATACTTCTTAAGCTGTCTGAAAATTTGGAAAAGGAAAGAGAGTTCAAGGGAAAATTAAAAGGGGCACTAATTTATCCAGTAATTATTATTTTGGCAATGATTGGAGTAATGTTTGTTATGATAACTTTTGTTATACCAAGACTTCTTAATCTTTACAAAGAATTTAATATTCAATTACCCTTAACGACACAAATATTAATCTTCATTTCATCTCTATCTACACGTTTTTGGCCAGTAGTTGTTGGAAGTGTATTTTTTGGAGCTTTTTTTTTAAAAAATTATTTAAAAACTAAAAGTGGAAAATATTACCTTGATAATTTGCTTTTAAAGATCCCCGTGATTAGTAATGTAATTAAAATTTCATCATTAGTTAATTCAACCCGAACTTTATCTGTTCTTATTGGAAGTGGAGTTTCAATATTGGATGCACTTACAATAGTTGTTGAGACTACAGATAACGTTATTTTTCAAAATGCTTTTGCCAGAATTTACAAAAAAGTAGAAAAAGGTCAATCTCTTGGAATTTGTTTAGATGAAGAAGGTATATTTCCTCCAATTTTAGTACAAATGACGCATGTTGGTGAGCAAACTGGTCATTTAGATGAAACGCTAATGAGACTATCTAAATATTTTGAGATGGAGTCAGAATTAGCAATAAAGGCGTTAACCTCATTAATTGAACCGGCGATTTTAGTTTTTTTAGGGTTAGGGGTGGGTTTTTTAGTAATGTCTGTGATTACACCAATATATAACCTAACAAGCTCCTTCAAATAATAATTAACATCTAAACATCTGGTTTTCAAATTTATGAACTTTAAAATTTTTAATAATTTAATAGCAAATGACAAATAATGAATCTATAATTTCTAACTCCTGATACCTAATTTTTTTTAATTTTAATTATAATTTTAATTCTTGAACTTTAATTTTTATTCTAGTCTTTTGAGATTTGACTGAGTTTATATTCTTCTATTCTTTGTTTTAAATTTTTAAACTCTTCTAAATTATAGTGATCAATAAAATATTTAACCGCTTTTTTCGTTTTTTCAATTAAGGCAAAATTTGAAAGAGAGGCGATTTTTAATTCGATTTCTCCGTGTTGTTGTGTGCCATAAATATTTCCTGGACCTCTTAATTGCAAATCTCTTTCAGCCAAGAGGTTGCCATCATTTGTTTTGGCAAAAAATTCTAGTCTTTCAATTACTTCACTATTTTGACTGTCAGTAAAGAGAAAACAATAGGATTGTTTGTCACCTCTTCCCACTCTTCCTCTTAACTGGTGAAGTTGAGCTAGTCCGAATCGTTGGGCGCCTTCAATTATCATAATTGTAGCATTTTCGATATCAATACCTACCTCAACAACTGGGGTTGTCACTAAAAGATGATATTTTTTATTTTTAAATTCATTCATTATTCTTTCTTTCTCTTTGGCTTTCATTTTACCATGAAGCAATCCCAAGGAAAAATCAGTGAATATCTTTTCTTTTAAAAATTGGTATTCTTTAGTAGCTGCTTTTACTGATTTCATTGTTTCCGTATTTGATTGGTCAATTAGTGGACAGATAATAAATGCTTGAATATTATGATTTAAAATTTGTTTCTTTACCCATTGATAACAATTATTTCTTTTTGCTTTTGGAACAATAAAAGTTTTTATTGGTAGTCGTCCTTTAGGCATTTCATCAATTCGGCTAATATCTAACTCACCATATAATGTCAAAGCAACCGTTCGAGGAATGGGGGTGGCTGTCATCGTTAAAAGATGAGGATTTATCCCCTTTTTTTTAAGCATGGCCCGTTGACTAACACCAAAACGGTGTTGTTCGTCAATTACCACTAAAGCTACTCTTTCAAAGGAGATTTTTTGCTGAATTAAGGCATGGGTACCTAAAACAATATCAAAATCAGTAATTGTAGAATCTTTATTAGTTATTTTTTTTGAACTAGTATGAATACCAATTTTGACAGGATAATTATTAAAAAGTTTAGTTATTGTTTTATAGTGCTGAAAAGCTAAAATTTCTGTTGGCGCCATTATTAGTGACTGAAATCCATTCAAATAAGCAAAATAACAAGCTAAAGCAGCGATAACAGTTTTGCCACTACCTACATCTCCTTGAAGAAGGCGGTTCATTGGTTTTTGTCTTTGCAGATCTTCTAAAATTTCTGACCAAACTCTTTTTTGTGCACTTGTTAATTTAAAGGGAAGATTGTTAACAAATTTTTGTAATAAAAACTTGTTATTTTCATCAACAATAAATTGATAACCGACGATCTCTTTATCCCATTCTTGTCTAGTTAAAGCAGCGTTTAGTTGATACAAAAATAACTCGTTAAAGGATAAGCGGTTTCGGGCTTTTTTCGCTAGTTCGTAATTTTGTGGAAAGTGGATATTGTAATAGGCAGTTATTTCATCTATAAGATTGTTATTATTTCTTATCTCTTCTGGAAGAATATCAATTTGGTTATTATTTATTTCTAGTTTTGAGTTCTTTAGCAGCTGACTTAAGATATAAAAAATCTTTTCTCTTATTGTTCGAGAAGATAGTCCCTTTTTTTCTGGATAAATTGGGACAATTCTGCCAGTATGAATAAGGCAATTCCCTACTTCATATTCCGTCGGGTTCATAACCAATTTTTGACCAAATCTTTTTACTTGACCAGCAACTGAAAGTTTAATCCCTTTTTTTATTATTGTAAGTAGATAAGGTTGGTTGTACCAATTTAATTCTATTTCGCCAGTATGATCTTGAAGAATAAATTTTTGAATTCTTAGGCCGGATTTAACTATGTGTTGTTTGACTTCAGCGACATAACCTTTAATACTAACAATTTCACCTTCTTGTACTTTTTCAATCGCTGATACGAGTGAATAATTTTCATAACGAAAAGGAAAATAGTTAAGAAGGTCCCAATAAGTTTTTATATTAAGTAATTTAAATTTGCGAATGGTGATGTTGCTTGTTGCCGGTAAATTTTCAATTGGGGTTTTTAAAAACATAAATCTTTCATTTTAAATATTTTAAATATTAAGAGGTATTTTTACTATCTTAAAAAAAATAATGGTCCAAGTGATGAAAAAATCAGAATAATTGAAGAGAAAATAATAATTATTTTAAGGATAAGTTGTTTAGTGAATTTTTTTTTGAAAATTTTCATATTTTCCCTTTATTCTTTTTTGATTATCGTTTATCATTATTTAGTATACCAAAATATGAGAAACTTTAGGTTAAGATATCGCAGTCAATATTTTCGCCAAAGATTAATTATTTATGGGTTGATTTTTTTAACACTCATTTTAATTTTTGGTTTTATTTTTTCTTTTATTGTTTTTGCATGGTATGCCAAAGATTTGCCTTCACCTGATAAATTATCATCCACTACTGCCTCTTCTACTGTTTTTCTAGACAGAGAAGGAAATATTTTGTATGAAATCTATAAAGATAAAAACCGAGTTCCTGTTAAGTTTGATGAAATTCCGGATTATTTAAAAAAGGCCACAATTGCAATTGAGGATAAAAATTTTTATAAACATCAAGGAATCTCTCAGCAAGGTATTTTTAGGGCTTTATTTAACACCGTAGTCAGAGGAAAAATTGAAGGTGGGTCAACAATTACTCAGCAGCTTATTAAAAATGTTTTACTAGATTCACGTCGTAGTCTATCACGAAAAATTAAAGAAGTAATTCTTGCTTTTGAAGTTGAAAGGCGATATTCTAAAAATCAGATATTGCAGATGTATCTTAATGAAGCACCATACGGTGGAAGTTATTGGGGAGTTGGTACTGCTTCCCTTGGTTATTTTGGAAAAAAAGTTAGTGATTTATCTTTGGCAGAATCAGTTATATTAGCTGGCTTACCGCAAAAACCTAGTTATTACTCTCCTTTTATCGGGAAAAATGATTCCTGGAAAGCAAGGGCAAAAGATGTTCTCAGAAGAATGCGTGAAGATGGATACATAACTAGGGCTCAAGAATTAAAAACAGCAGTGGAAATTGACCGGATGAAATTCAATTCTCCCAAGATTACAATTAAAGCGCCACATTTTGTTTTTTACGTTAAAGATTTAGTGGGAAAAGAATTTGGTAATAAAATGATTGATTCAGGGGTAAAAATTAGAACTAGTCTTTCAATGAAGATTCAAGAAAAAGCGGAAAAAATTGTTTATGAAGAAATTAAAAAAATAAGAAACTATAACGTTACCAATGCTGCTGTTGTGATCATTGACTCAAAAAAAGGAGATATATTGGCTATGGTAGGTAGTTATGATTTCAATGATGAAAAATTTGGAAAATTTAACGCTGCTTTAGGTTTGCGTCAGCCAGGAAGTACAGTTAAACCCATAACTTACGCTGTTGCCCTGGAAAAAGGTTATACTCTTGCCACTGTTTTAACTGATGTTAAAACGGTTTTTCCCTCTCAAGGCGGAAAAGATTATATTCCAGAAAATTATGATGTTAAGTATCGCGGTCCGATGCAACTGCGGTTTGCCTTAGGCAACTCTATTAATGTTGTTTCCGTAAAGCTTTTAGCTATGATTGGAGTTGAAAGCTTTTTAAAAAAGGCTTATGAGATGGGTTTGACCACCTTTGCTCCAACTACCGAAAATTTAAGAAGATTTGGTTTATCAATTACTTTAGGTGGTGGAGAGACAACTCTTCTTGATTTAACTTCTGCATTTTCCGTTTTTTCTTCTGGAGGAATAAAAAGAGAAACAACAGCAATTTTGGAAATTGCTGATTTCAATGGTAAAAAAATGTTTAAACAAATTAAAACTAAAGAAAAAAGGGTTTTATCGCCAGAGGTAGCTTTTTTAATTTCTCACGCTCTTTCAGACAATAATGCGAGAATGGAAGTATTTGGCCCTCGTTCCTATCTAAATATTCCGGGCAAAACAGTAGCGGTCAAAACTGGAACAACTGATGACAAAAGAGATAACTGGGCTGTTGGTTATACTAAATCACTTGTTGTTGGCGTTTGGGTTGGCAATAATGATAATTCAAAAATGGATCCAAGAATTGCATCAGGCGCAACTGGTGCCTCCCCTATTTTTTATAGGTTGATGACTGAACTTCTTAAAATTTACGAAGATGGAATCCCAGAAAAGCCTGAAAAAATAAAAGCTTTAAATATTGATGCATTTTTGGGTGGATTACCCAAAGAAGGTTACCCAACAAGAGCGGAGTATTTTATTGAAGGTAGTGAACCAAAAGAAATTTCCCCATATTATAAAAAATTAAAAATCTCCAAAAAAACGGGCAAATTAGCTAATGAAGAAGAGATAAAGAGAGGAGAATTTGAAGAAAAAGAGTTTATAATTATTACTGAAACAGATCCAGTATCAACCGATGGAAAGAATCGCTGGCAGGAGGCAATTTATCAATGGATGAAAGAGCAAAAAGATGAAAAGTATCATCCTCCAACTGAAGTTTCCGATTACAAATTTGAACCAACGCCAACAGTTATTCCCAGTTTATCTCCCCTACCTCAACCTACCGCAAGCTTAACCCCTACACCATCATTAACGTTAATTCCCAGCCCTACTTAAAAAATTTGACTTTTTTTGCTTACAGTTTTATTTAATTTTATTAACTATCTCTTTAAACACCTTAGGATATTCAACAGCAATTTGAGCAATGACCTTACGGTCTATATCAATTTTTTTGCTTTTTAAAAAGTTAATAAATTGACTATACTTTAACCCTAATTGACGTAGAGCAGCATTGATGCGAATGATCCACAGTCTTCTAAAATTTCTTTTTTTTTGTTTTCTGCCGGCAAAGGCGTATTCTCCGGCATGGAGAACTGCTTCTTTAGCTTTTTTGAACTGCTTGTGGCGAGTCATCCAGTAACCTTTAGCTAGTTTCAAAACTTTTTTGTGTCGGGCTCTCGTAGTAACACCAGCTTTGATACGGACCATAATTAAAAAGGTTAAAAATTGTAAAATTTAATGATAAAATCATTAAAAATTTTTAAAAAAGGTATTTTTTAAATTAGGTTTATATTTTTAAATTACTCACCTAACATTTGTTTAATTTTTTTTCTATAAGTTCCCTTCACTTCATTCATTTTCTTAACCCTTCTTAACCACCTTTTATTTTTTTTTGATCTTAAGTGTCTTATTCCTTGATGACGGTGCAGGACTTTTCCATTAGCTGTGATTTTAAATCTTTTAGCTGCTGATTTTCTTGTTTTTTGTTTCATATTTTTAAAAAGTGTTAATTAGTCACTATTTTCTTTTTGATACTACAGCTCGGATAACATTTCCTTCAACTCTAGGTTCTTTGGCGACGTTTACTTCGCCAAGATTGGTGATAAATTTTTTAATTAGATCAAATGCCATAGCTTTTTTGCTATTCTCTCTTCCTTTTAAAGTAAGATTAATTCTTAATTGATGCCCTAGATTTAAAAATTCTCTTCCCTTGTTCTCTAATCTTTCCAAATCTGCTGAGGCAATAAAAAGCGATAAATTAATGTCTTTAACAACACTTTTTTTCGCTCCTTTCTTTGCTTCTTTTAATTTTTTTTCTTCTTGATAAAGAAATTTTTTAAAGT